>JAEWWY010000041.1 GCA_023458835.1 Bacillota bacterium | reverse complement strand
GCGGTATACAGCTCTTCACCCGTGGCGTAGGAGCGGGAATAGTACAGGTCCGGGCCGGTGCCGGAATCAAGCTGCATGCGGAGCACCGAATTGTATTGGGCGGATTGGGTGGGCTCGAACACGATGGTTACGCCGGAGATTTCCTTGTACTTGTTCAGCAGCTTTTCCACCATGGCCGCATCGGTGTTGCGCCAGGAGCCCATGGTAAGCGTGACTTCCTGCGCGAAAGCGGCAAATGGCAGGATTGCGAGCAGGGCAGCCATCACAAGCGCGAGCAGTTTCTTCATGAGATCGACCTCCTTGTTATTTTTGGTATTATTCTATTTGTATACTGTCTTAATCAGAATCATTTTGCCTTTGAAATTTATGATGCTTAAGAGCGCTGGCCGTGATATGATACATGCAAGGAGTTGAGCGAATGTCCAAAATCAAGCTGGAAGTGTGCTGCGGCTCGGCCGATGACGTGATTGAAGCCTGGAAAGGCGGCGCTGAGCGCGCAGAGCTGAACGCCAGCCTGTTCCAGGGCGGCCTGACGCCCTCTATAGGATCGCTGATCGTAGCCAGGGAGTCTGTCCCGATCCCGGTGATGGCCATGGTGCGCCCCCGGCCGGGCGGATTCTGCTATACCCCATTGGAGTACAAAACGGCGCTTCACGATGCCGGGATGATGCTGAAGCATGGCGCGGACGGGCTGGTGTTCGGTTTTTTGAACCCGGACGGCACGGTGGATGAAATGCGCACCCGGGAGCTTGTGGAATTGGCCCAAGGCAGGGACAGCGTATTCCACCGCGCCATCGATGTGACGCCCGACTGGAAGCGTGCTTTGGAAATGCTGATCAAGCTTAAAGTCACGCGCGTGCTGACCAGCGGGCAGGCTTCGAACGTATTTTTCGCGCTGGAGACCATTGCCGAAATGGTCCGTTTTGCGGGCGATGCCATCGAGATCCTGCCGGGGGCGGGGATCACGCTTCAAAACGCCGCCCGCGTGGCGGAGGCGACGGGCTGCTCCTATCTGCACTTAAAGCGCCACAAGCGCATTTTGGATACGTCCACAGCCAACAACCGCAATATCTTCTTCGGCGGCGCGCTATACCCGCCGGAGGACAGCTTTGAAGTGATCGACAGCGCGTATATCAGCGCGCTTTGCGAGCAGTTGAATTGACGGCCCAAAGAGGGATATGGCATGTATGCAATCATCGGCACATGGAAAATGAGTTTCGAAGGCGTCAAGCATGCCTTTGGGCAGTTGGAACGGGGAGAATGCCTGCGGGAGGCGGTTGCCACCGCCGTCATGGCCGTGGAGGACGATCCGCGCTATGTATCGGTGGGCTACGGCGGATTGCCGGGCCGGGATGGCCGTGTGACGCTGGACGCGGCCTATATGGATGGCCAAACGCTGCGGTATGGCGGCGTCATCGGCGCGGAAAACATCCGGAACCCCATCCGCGCCGCCATGCTGTTGAGCGGGCGGAAGCAAAACTGCCTGCTTGCGGGCAGGGGCGCGGAGGAGTTTGCGCTCTTAAGCGGCTTGGCGCTTCGCGACATGCGCACGGAAAGCGCGCTTATGCGCTGGCGCAAAGCGCTGAGTGAGGAAAGCGGCGCGCCCGAAGCTTATCAGGGGCATGACACCGTCTGCGTGATCGCGCTGGATCAGTCAGGCCGCATGGGCGTTGGGACATCCACATCCGGGCTGTTTATGAAAATGCCGGGCCGCGTGGGGGATACGCCGGTCATCGGGTCGGGCTTTTACTGTGACGCGCGCTATGGCGGGGCGGCGGCCACCGGCCTTGGCGAGGATATCATGCGCGGCTGTTTATCCTATGACGCGGTTTCCCTGATGCGGCGCGGCGCCTCCCCCCAGGAGGCGTGCGATGAATCGCTCCATAGCCTCCTAAAGCGCATGCGCGAGCTGAACGAGGCGGATGGCGGCATGAGCCTGATCGCGCTGGATCCCGGCGGACGGTTCGGCGCATCCACAACCATTGATACCTTTCCTTTTGCCGCTGGCCGCGAAGGAGAGGGAACAAGCCTGTATATCGCCATGCAGGGCGGGCAGGCAACGGATATCCGCCGGGCGAAGGATGAGGAAATAAACGATATCGCAAGCGATTAAGTGACCCATTGAAAAAAGTCTGCCGCACATCCCGGTACGGCAGGCTTTTTTATGCGCGCCAAAATCACGGAAGAGAGGGCTGTTCTCTATCCGTGGGGCTCCTCTTCCTTCCAGGACATTTCCTGCACGGTTTTCATGAATTCGCGCACGACGCTTGTCAGGTAGCGGGAACGCTTGTAGTAAAAGCAGATCTCCCGCTGCGACAGCTCGTCCTCAAGCTTGTAAAACCATACGCTTGCCACAGGAGGAACGTGATTCACCAGCGTATCGCTGATAAACGCGCTGCCCATGCCATAGCAGGCCAGGTTATAGGCGGTGAGCTGCTGATCCAGCAGCAGGCGCGCCTTGGGCTTGAAATGTGCCCGCGCGCAAAGCTTTTCCGCACGGATGCGCGTATCGTTGCCTTCCTTGAGCAGCAAAAAGGGCTCCTCCCGAAACAATTCCAGCGGCACAGCGGGCGTACCGCCGCGCAGGTGGCGGCCGCTGCGGATATCCCCGGCAGACAGCCGGAACGCGGCGGCTGTTTCGTTGACCAAACTACCCGCCGGCACCGTCAGCAGCAGATGCTCGCCGCGAAAGGATTCCCTTCCGTAAATATCAGGGTCAAAGGTATAGTTGTCCACAATCAGGTCCAGCATCCCGTCTGCCAGTTCCTTTTCCAAAAGAACGGTATGCGCCTCATTTACGCGTATTTCCACCGCCGGATACCGGGCGGAAAATGCCGATATCAGCGGCGGAAGGATGTATGAGGTAAAAAACGTCGTGCCGCCGATGGCAAGGCTGCCGGTCAGGCATTGGCCCGCATCGCTCAAATATTGACGGAAACCGTCCTCGAGCTCCATCATCTGCTCCGCTGCGCGAATGTATTCCAGCCCAATTTGCGTAAGGCCTATAGGGGATGTGCTGCGGTCGAAGATCGGGCTGCCGACCCGCTGCTCCGCCCGCTTGACCATCGCGCTCAGCGAAGGCTGGGAGATGTAAAGCTTCTGGGCGGCCTTGGAGAAGCTGCGTTCCTTGTAGACCTCGTAGACATACCGTATTTCATGAAACATGACGCATCCTGCCTGTTATAATCATTTATCTATAACACAAATAAGATTATATGTATTTGCAAATAGGATAGCATGATCATACACTGTTGGCAAGCATCCGGTAAAAATTATGGTGTTTTTTTGTACCGGCAGGGAGGAAAGCATATGGAACGAAAAAACGGTCATTTCCGTATGGAACGGGACATCGTGGGTGAGCTGCCCGTGCCTGCGCAAGCCTATTATGGAGTTCATACGCTCCGCGCGCTGGAAAATTTTCCGGTAACCGGACAAAGGCTGAACACCGAAATGATCCGGAGCCTCGTGCTGATCAAAAAAGCCGCGGCCCTGACAAACCGCGAAGCCAAGGCGCTGCCGCCCCGTATTGCTGATGCGGTCATTGACGCGTGCGATGAGCTGCTGGACGGCAAATTATGCGATCAGTTTCCGGTTGACCCGGTTCAGGGCGGCGCGGGGACTTCCACCAATATGAACGCCAATGAAGTCATTGCCAACCGCGCCATCGAGCTGCTGGGCGGCACAAAGGGCGATTACGCCCTTGTGCATCCCAACGATCATGTGAATTGCGGGCAATCCACCAACGATGTCTATCCCTCCTGCGGGAAGATGGCGGCCATCAAGCTGCTCAAGGGGCTGGATGAAGCGCTTGCCCTTCTCAAGCAATCGCTGGAGGAAAAGGCGCTTGCCTTTGACCGGGTGGTCAAAATGGGCCGGACCCAGCTTCAGGATGCCGTGCCGGTCCGGCTTGGCCAGGAATTTCACGCCTACGCGGCCGCCATCGGCCGGGACATCCGCCGCCTGCGAAACGCCGGGGAGGAGATGCATGTGCTCAATCTGGGCGGCACGGCCATCGGCACCGGTATCAACGCATGCGGTGCGTATGCCCGCAACATTGTGGCTGCCGTGTCCAGGCTCAGCGGCGAGTGCTATACACAGGCGGGGGACCTTATCGACGGCACGCAGAACCTGGATTGCTATACGGCTTTATCCGGCGCGCTCAAAAGCTGCGCCGTCAACCTGTCCAAAATGTGCAACGATTTGCGGTTGATGTCTTCCGGACCCAATACGGGGCTGGGTGAAATCACGCTGCCCGCCCGTCAAAACGGGTCCTCCATCATGCCGGGCAAGGTGAATCCTGTCATTCCTGAGGTCGTCAATCAGATCGCCTTCAATGTGATTGGCAACGACATGACCATCACCCTGGCCGCGGAGGCGGGGCAGCTTGAGCTCAACGCTTTCGAGCCTGTCATTTTCTATAAGCTGTTTGAATCCATCACCACACTGACCCGGGGCGTCCTCACGCTGACGGAGCATTGCATCAAAGGCATTGCAGCCAACGAAAAGCGCTGCAGGCAGCTTGTGGAACAAAGCACAGCCATCATGACGGCGCTGTGCCCGTTCATAGGCTATACGCGCGCCTCAAGCCTGGTGAAGGAGGCATCAAGCAGCGGGGTATCCGTTCAAGCGCTGATTCTTCGCGATGGGCTTTTGACGGAAGGGGAGCTGCGCGAACTGCTGGATCCATACGCCATGACGGCACCGTCTGATATGCCGCCGGACACGCTAAAAACGGTATCGTGACAGCATATCATTTTTGTTCGCTTGCGGGAAACGCGATTACGAATACGGAGCCCCCGCCGGGGCGGTCCTCTGCACGAATGGTGCCGCGCATTTTCTCCACAAGCTGCTTTGCGATGCTCAGCCCCAGGCCCGCGCCGCCATACGTGCGGGAGCGCGCGGTATCGATGCGGTAGAACCTGTCAAAGATGCGCTCCTTGTGCGCATCATCTATCCCGATGCCCGTATCCGCCACGGAAATATTCACATAATACCCGGTTTTTGCGACGGATATAGTGATTTCGCCGCCCGCCAAAGTATACCGCACGGCATTGTCCAAAAGGGCGATCAATACCTGGCGTATCCGGTCCGGATCGCCCATGATCCATGCGGGGGATATATCTTTGTGAAGCGTCAGGCTGTTTTTTTGCATCAAGGGCCCGATGAGCTTCGCGGCATCGTTTGCCGCCTCCGCCGCATCCATCAGGGTCCGGCCAACGGGCAATTCTCCCGCGTCCGCCCGGGCCAGGTGCAAAAGGTCCGCAACCAGGCGGGACATGCGCTCGCTTTCATCCAGGATGGAGCTGAGGAAGGGGGCATAGTCCCCCAGCGGCGCGTCCTGCAATACCTCCGCGTTGGCCCGCAGTGCGGCGACCGGCGTGCGCAGCTCATGGGAGGCCGCGGCCACAAACGCCTGCTGCTGCCGGATGGACTGCTCCACGGGCCGGATGGCCCTGGAGCTTAGAAACTGGCTGCCCAGCACGATCAAGAACAGGCCCGCGGCCACGCACAGCGCGAATATCCAGCGAAGCCTGTCCCGCGCGGCCAGCTCCTCCGTGCGGTCCTGCATGACCAGCAGGACGTTGCCGGGCTCCTCCTCCCCCACCACGGAGGCCGCGATGCGGTAGGGTACGCTGTCTATCTTCCTATAATAGAAATCCCGCGTCGTATAGGCGAAAATCATTCTGCTGCCGCTGATCACCATGGGCGGCGAAGGCAGGCCGGCTATATCCGTGCCCTTCTCCTTTTCGGCATGAAAGGAGATAATGAACTTTTTTTCCAGCAGCTTATGGCTTTGGTCGCTGTTTGCGTCGCTGATCTGCGCCGTTAAATCTGTCCGGACATGATCCGCAATGCCCTTGACAGCTTCAGCGTTGACCGTTTTGCCGGTGAGCAGCTTTGGCTGTTCACCGTTTCCTTCTATATAGGCGAAATACTTGTCCAGCACCGGGATGCTTACCTTCATGCCGGCCAAGCCTATATTGCGCTGGACGGCCAGGATGGAGGCGGCATAGGACTGCAGATCGTTCTGATATTGCGCCGCCATCATCTTTTCCGTTACACCCAGCGAAGCCAGCGCCATGATGACAAGGATCGCCCCGGATATGGCCACGTTGATCAGCGACAGGCGCCTTCCCAGTTTACGGAGCATAACGATCCTCTCCCGTGCTTTATGAGGTTTTCTCATCCATGAGATATGAGCTGATACCCGATTCCCCGGGCGGTTTTGATTTTCATTTGCGATTTTACGGCCGCCAGGTGCTTGCGCAGGAAGCAGATGTAGATATCCAAATTTCCATCCTCCACGGCGTTGCCGCCCCATACGCGGTCCAGCAGCACCTCCCGGGGCAGAATTTGGCCGGGGTTGCGCATCAAAAATCCCATCAGCCGTGCCTCCGTGCGGGAGAGTGCGGCGCTTTGACCGCCGCATGTAAGGATCAGGCGCTCCGTATCAAACACCGCATCGCCCACGTGCAGCGCGTTTTGCGGATTCCATTGCACCGGGCGCCGGAGCAGAGCGCGGATGCGCGCCATCAGCTCGGCCATGGCGAAGGGCTTGACCAGGTAGTCATCCGCGCCCGCGTCCAGGCCGGTCACCCGGTCGCCAACGCCGTCCATCGCCGTGAGCAGAAGCACCGGCGTCGCGTCACGCCCTGAGCGCAGCTTTTGCAAAAGGCTCACGCCATCCATGCCGGGAAGCATCCGATCCAGCAGGATGAGGTCGAAATGCTGCGTTTCAAGCGCTTCCCGGCCGCTGATGCCGTCCGTGCAGGCAATCACCTCGAAGCCTTCTTTTCTCAGCCGGTACGCAACGGCCATGGACAGGCTCTTGTCGTCTTCCACCAGCAGTATCTGCAAAATATACCCTCCACCATGGCAATCGCCATTCTTATTCTAACATAAGTGCCGCCCTGCATCCATCCCCGGCAGAGGACGGATGCAGGAGCAGCATTTCAGGTTCCGCTCATGCAGGCGAGCAGAAGCTTCCTTAATACACGGATTTTCTGAAACTTCATTCGATTGCGTTTGGTTCCAGAATGCTTGGGAACAATCCAAGGTACAGTCCCGGCAAAGCCTTCTCCTTGGAGAAGATGCCTCCGGGCAGTTTTCCTCACACCGGGAATAGGCGCCGGGCGTAAAGGCGGCTACTCGTTTAAGTATGCCCAGGCCCGCTGCTGCACCGCCTGCGCCGCTGCCTGGGCGGTGATGCTCCCGGCAAAGAACGCTTCCGTTTCATCCGTGATAAAGTGAAGCAACGTTTCATCGGTGCGGACAGGGATGTTAAGCTGATCGCAAAGCGTGCGCAGCTTTTGGCATATTTGCTCGTCAGGCTGCTTGGCCTCAATGGGGTTCATACCGGGAAGGGCAAACATTGCCACCATTTTTTTGCCCCCCTGATTGCGGGCAAGGGCATCGTCAAACTGCTTATCCAAGGAGGCGGCGACCGTGGGCAGCCCGTCCATCTGGTCCAGCGCCTGGATATCGGGGGAGTATAGGAGGAGCAGGAACTCCTCCGCCAAGGCCTGGTTTTGTGATTGGGCGTTAATGCCGGCCATCAGCGAGGGTACATAGCCGTATCCCATGCTGTTCAGGGAAGGCAGCGCGGCAAAACCGCTTTCCTGCCCGCCGGAAATGGTGTAGGCAATGTTCAATTCCATCAGGCTGTTGACCGATGCAGGGAACAAAGCCGCCGCTCCGTTGAGCATGGCCGCCACTTCAGCCGGCGCGATGCCGCCTTTGGCCTGTGGCATATTTTCAGAAGGTATGTCGCCCTGCCGGATGTAAAGCTGGTACAGCGTTTCCAGGAATGCTTCAAACGCCGGGCTGTCAAACTGCAATTGGCCGCTTTCGTTTCGGAACTGCGGCTCGCTGGCGGGGTAGAACATGCGCAGCCATTCCTCATAGGTGCGCGGATGCAGGAGTGTCTGACCGGATGCAAGAGGCAGGGCGGGCAAATCCTCCAGCGTTTGAATGGCATTCACGGTATCCGCTTTTCCCCACAGGAGCTCAAAGGAAAACTTGGCGGGCATGGCGTATAATTTGCCGTCCGCGAAGGCAGACCCTTCCCGGATGCCCGGCAGGAACGCAATATCCTGCAAAAGGCTGCTCAAATCCTTCAGGATACCCCTTTGCGCGTACTTCTCCGCGGGAAGCCCGTCCAGGATCAGCACATCACCGCCCTTGCCTGCCAGCAGGTCGGTGTTCAGGGTGCGGATGCGGTCCTCCACAGGGGAGTCGTCGCCTTCGGCCAATTGGGCCTGCAATTTTTCATTCAATTCCGGATGCAGGCGCTGAAAATCACCGGCCGCCTTGCGCAGCTTTGCGGAGCTGTACAGCGACGTGATGGTGAAATCCCGCCTGGTGCCCGCGCCTGCCGCGCCGGTATAGCGGTATGCGGCCAGCACATAGCTTTCCATGCCGCCGATGCGCACGCTCCTTCCTCCGCCGCCAAGGCTCCCGCCGCCTTCCGCGATCAGGACGATGATGGTGCCGTCCTTCATGACCGCTATGCCCGATATGCCGTTGTTGGGGTCGCCAACGAGCGTGCCGATGGCGTCCATGAGCATCGTCTGCCGGCTGTCGCCCGGTTTCACCGCATACAGGCCCGTGCTGTCCATGACATAGGCGGTACCGTCGGGCCCGATGGCGGCGCGGGAGGAAAAATCGGCTTTCAGCTCTGCCGTAGCCACCTTTTGCCCGCTTTTGACGTCATACTGCGTCAGCTTGTCACTTGACAAGGCAAACAGTGTTTCCCCGGAGGCGGCGATGCTCACGATGCCGTTGCCCATGGTGCCGCTGCCGGTGATTTGTTTGATGCTGTTTCCCTTTTCATCATAGATGGTGATGCCGCTTTGCATGCCAAGGACGGCGGTTTGCCGGCCTGACAGCGCCGCGGCCTGCGTGACCAGGCCCTTGATTTGAAAGCTGCCGCCCATGGTGCCGTCCGCGTCAAACCAGGCGGCTGTGCTGCTCATGTCGTCCATGGAGCGGATCATGGTCCTCTCCCCGGCAGTCTCCTGCCTTTGACCGCCGGCCTGCATCTGCGGGCCGCCGTCTTGCCCCTCCGGCGGCTCGGGCGGCAGCTTCATATCGTTGGAAATGACCAGCAGGCTGCCATCCGGCGCGTAGGCCACTTGCGTAATATCGCCGCCCGTATGGTCAAGCGCCGCTATCCCGGGCGCCGCGCTGATATCGGTCCAGACAAGCAGCGCCCACGCGCCCGTATCGCCTTGCTTCGCGGCGGCCGCCATTGCCCCGTCAGGCCGCACCGTGATGGCCGTGATGGAGGTATACCCTTCCGGCAGAACCAGCAGGCTTTCGCTGTACGTTCCCTGAGCTGCGGTTTCGCCAAGCGCGGCGGCTGGCAAAAGTGAAGATGCCAGCGCCAGCGCCAGGAAAAACGCATAGATGCTGTTCCGTGTTTTCATATGGGATCCCCTTTCCATGATCAAAATGGGTTGTATGGATGTAAGCAGAGGGCACGCTACATAGTCATCCCCCCTGCCGCGGTCCCAAAGAGCCATGCCTGTACCTTTTCGGACTGCCGGATGAGGCGCGGCGCGGCAAGCACCGCAAAGAAGGCAACGGGCAGATAAGCCATGCCGGGCAGCAGGGCGGGTATCCAGCCTACGCGCCGCACAAGCCACAGGGAAAGCGGCGCCGCCATGGTAAGAGCCCCCGCGCAGGCTGATATGGAACCTGTGCCGGCCTGTGCAATGCCCCGTTTCAGGGCGTTGCGCGCCGGCCATAGCAGCAGCGGGGATAAAAGGCTGAGGAGGATGCCGGCCGTGAGCAGACCCCGCTCCGCCAGGTCCGGCCGCAGGGCGGGGGAAAGCCGCTCCCGCACATGAAGCTGCAATAATTGCTCCGCCTTTTTGGGCCAGAATGAAAAATCCGACCAGCGGGTAGGCAAAAATGAGGCGGGGATGGAGGCGCCGAAAGCCGGCAGGCGGGCAGCCCACACGCCGGTGATAACAAGCGCAAGCGTCAGTGCGCACCATAGGATCACCGGGCTTATAAGCTGCCGGCGGGAAACGGACCTGTCGCCGACCAGGGTGATCCATCTTAACCATATAGCTTTTGTCAGGGCAATAAACATCAAATACAGCTCCGCCAGCATAAGGCCCATGAACAGGAAACCGGGCAGGGATGTAAACAGCGCCATCAGCTCCTGCGTATCCCGGTGGTCATCCATGCTGCCACCCGCGCCCATGGCGGCGGCGTTCATCCACTTCTCCGCCTGTTCCTTTGCCGTTTCGCCAGGGCCTGGCCGCGGGATAAACTCCAGCGCCGTCATGCGGACGCTCTCCTTTGCCAGGGCCGCCGGACAAAAGGCCAGGCCCCTTCCCGGATCGGAGCTGACGGCGCTTATGCCCTCCGGCAAGGTGAAGACGCCGCGGATGGTCATTTGCTCCCCGGCAATTTGAACTTCCTTGCCAATGACATTCATGCTGCCAAACAGCTTCAGCGCCGTCTTGCTGTCAATGGCACAGCCAATGGTATCCTTTGGGCCGGGAAACTGGCCTTCCGCCTGCGGCAGGGCCCATATCAGCGATGCGTTGCCGTCCAGCCAGATCACATCCACCCTCGTTACACCCGAGGTGGCGCCGGCCCTTATTTCTTCGGACAGCGACTGGCCCCAGCCGGTGACCTCCCCTTCGCCCTCCAGCGCTATTTGCCGGCGCAATTCCTTGAGGCTTCCAAAGTCCAGCCTGCTGTCCGGCTCCCGGTAACTGACGCGGTGCCTGTTCCATTGCTGGTTGTGAAGGGCCCAGGCGCCCAGTGCGCCATACCAGCAAACGATGCCCAGCAGGAGCAGCAAAACGCCACGGGAAAATTGAAGCTTCAGCCATTGCACTTGTTACTCCTCCTCAAGCCGCACACGGTCGCCGTTTTGTATCTCCCGGTCGCTGCGCGTCACGACCAGCTCGCGCTGGGAGACACCGCCCTGCAGCGCGGCGCGGGTATTGTCCTGGTCCAGCACGTAGACATCCGCACGCCGCACGCTCATCTGCGAGCCCAGTGAGCCTTCCCGCTGTTCCACCACATATACGAAGTCGCCGTCGTTGTCCTGTCTGAGCGCGCTCAGGGGGATCAGCACATCATACTGCTGCGTCCGCTTGCGGAACCTCATGGAGGCCCGTTGGCCCGCCACCCCGAAGCCGCCGGGGATGGAGAAGGAAACGTCGAACATGCCCTGCCCTTCGCCGGAGGCGGCAATGGAGGCGATTTCACAGGAAAGCGTGTCATCGCCTACCGTGATATCGGCAAAATCGCCCACCGCCATGTCGCCCGCGTCGTCCTCGTCCACCTGTACCGTCAGCGCAAGCCCGCGGGACCGGTCAAAAACCGTCATCACCGGCGTGCTTACGGAGACTACTGCCCCGGCCTTTGCGTCGATGGTGAGGATGTCGCCATCCACAGGCGCGTACACCAGAACCGTATGCTCCGCCTTCCCGTCAAAGGGGATCAAAGCCGCCGCAGTCCCGCCAAAGCCGATGGCACGGAGGGCTTCCTCCTTCAGCTTTTCTTCTTCTTCCAGGGAAAGCGTTTGAATGTTTTCCAGCTTGGCGCGCGCGTCAAAATACGCCCGCCACGCAAGGTCCAAATTTTCCTGGGCGCTTACAAGCGCCTTGCCTGCCACCATGTACTGCCGGGTTCTTGTCATCTTTTCTAGGTCTTTTTTGGCGGCTGCCAGACCATCCTGAGCGTCATTGAGGCTGCGCTCGGCTTTTTTGGCAAGGGATTGGGCGTCCTTGCTTGCCCGCTTGGCCGAATCATAAGCGGCCTGCGCTTCCGGCTTCGGGTCTCCGGCCGCCTGGGCATCTTCCAGCGCGCTTTTTGCGCCGCTTTCCTGCTCAAGCGCAAGCTCAAGCGCGGCCAGCGCCTCATCATACGCCGCCTGCGCCTGAATTTGCGCCGCTTCCGCTTTGAGCCAATCCCCGCGCCTTTCGGCCAAATCATTCAGGGAATTTTCGCTGACGGCGGCCGCGGCCCAATCATGGTCCTGCCGCTTTTCCGACACGGTGCGCAGCGCATCCATGAGGGCAGCATGCTTTTCTTTCAGAACATCCGTATAGTCAAGTGAAAGGAGGGGCTGGCCCTTCTGCACTGCGGCGCCGGAGGCTACAAGAATTTCCAGGACCCTGGCCGCATCCGTGACAACGATGGGCACCTGGGCGGAGGTTTTCAGCGTTCCATCCGCATAAATCTGCTTTTCCAAAGCGCCCCTTTGAGGCGCGGCGGGGGTTACGACAGGCACAACCATCTCCTGAAGCGTATTGCCGGCAATGGTCAGCGCCGCCATCAGCGCAAGGAATACAAGCAGCGCTTTTCCGGCTTTTGCGCGGGTGGAGGATGCTTTCGACAGGCGGCCTTGCGGGAGGGACGACATTTTAATCATAATCTTCCTCACATAATGGTTTTTTTGCCTATTCCTTCAGCCCGGACATTTGAATGCCTTTGACCAGGTAGGATTCGCAGTAAAAGAACAGCAAAAGCGTGGGCAGCAGCGTGATCACGGAGGCGGCCATGGCGACTTCCACATTGCTCTCCCCGATCCTGGTGAGATATAGGGACAGGGGCCAATGATCCTGGGACCGCAAAAACGTCATGGGCTGCTCGATCAGGTTCCAGTTATCCAGAAAGCTGAGTATGAAAAGGGAGGCGACGCCCGTGCTGCCCAGGGGAAGGGCGATGGATACAAAAACCCTAAGCTCTCCCGCGCCGTCCATGCGCGCCGATTCCAGCAGGGATTTGGGGATGGATATGAAAAACTGGCGCAGCAGGAATACCGAAAATGTATGAAAGATGCCGGGCAGGATCACCGCCCAGGGAGTATCTATCAGGCCCATGCGGTCAAGGGTCAGAAACGAGGGCACCAGCGTGACCTGAAAGGGCATCATCATCAGCGCGATATATCCCAGGAACAGCCCGTTTCGAAAGGGAAAGCGGAAGTGGGCAAAGCCCCAGGCGGCCAGCGTGCCGGCGATGACCTGCCCCAGCACGATGGGCAGCACAAGGCCCATGGAGTTCCAGAACATGGCCAAAAACTTGGGCGTATCCAAAAGCAGCATCACGTATTGCTCCAGGGTGGGCAGGCCGGGTATGAGCGTTGCCTGCGCGAATCCGGAGGTGTTACGGATCACCGGGCGTATGTGCTCCATCAGTTCGGAGCCGCCCATCAGCGAGCCGCCCAGCGTAAGCGCCAGCGGCATGAGAACGATCAGGGCAACGGCCCACAGCAATGCGGACCGGAGGATAAGCTTCAGCGCTTTCATGGGTGCCCTCCTCATTCCGCGGATATGTCCATCGACCATGTCCAGTGGAGCAATCCCACCAGGCACAGGATGACAAGGGCCGAAACGATGGCCGCCGCCGAAAGCTTTTCAATCTCCATGGCCGAAAACCAATTGTTCAGCGTGTGCTGGATCAGATAGATGCTTCCCTGGGGATAATTTCCCGCCACCAGGTACGCCTCGCGGTAGGCTTTGAAGGAATTGAGCAGGGAAAGCACCGTGACCGTGAACAGCGTTGGTTTTAAGCTCGGCATGGTGATGGCGGAAAACTGGCGCAGCCTGCCGGCGCCGTCCACCGCCGCGGCTTCATACAAGGAAGGGTTGATATTGCTTAATCCCGCCAGGAACAGCACCATGGTATAGCCCACGTTCTTCCAGACATAGCTCAAAATCAGGCAAAACAAGGCCCAGTCGGTCTTCATCCAGTCAACGGGGGAATATCCCGCCAAGGCCAACCCATGGTTCACAAGGCCGCTGCGGTGAAACAGGATCTGCCACAGCAGCGCGACGGAAGCGACCGGGATGGCCATGGGCAGCAAAAACGACGCGCGCAGCGCTCCCCGGCCATAGGTGCGCCGGAATAAGAGCAGCGCCAGCACCAGGGAAAGCATGATCAGCGCGGGCACGCAAAGCGCGATGAACCTTCCCGTATTGGCAACCGCCTTTAAAAAAGACGGGTTTGAAAATATCTCCCGGTAGTAGGCAAAACCCGCGAACGTGTTTCGCATGCCGTTTACAAAGGACCGCCGGATCGCGTCAAAAAAGGGGATCACGATAAATAGCATGCAGCCAAGTAAGCTGGGCAGTATGAACATATATCCGGTGAATGCCTGCCTCATGGAACCGTATCCGCGTATGCCCGCCCTTTTCGTCATTCGTTCCGCCTCCTGTTCCGCTCGGATTACAGGATACAGGATGTATCTTTAAACTGTCTTAAAGAATGGAAATGCATCAAAAACCCGCCATTGCCTTTGGTTTTCCGGCAATGGCGGGTTATATTACTTCAGAACATCCATGCTTCTGTTTTGAAAGCGTCCTACAGGGCAGCCCCGCAAACGGCCAACTGAAGATCAATGGTCATTTTGTCCGGCGGGTTTTCCAGTAAGCTATCCCGCTCATGCCTGGACAAGCTCTCGGTAAGGGGCGTCATGGATATGAAGCACGCGTATTCCATGGGGGAGACGGGCAGCGTGTAATGCAGCCGCTCCAGGCGGTGAACCTGCATATGCTGCCTCAGATATTCCGGAACGCGGGTATCGTCATACCCGGTTTTAGCTGCGTGCAGCCGCTCTCGTATCTGCTGCAAATACTCCCGCCCAGGCATGATTTTGACAAACAGCCCACCCTTTTTCAGCACGCGGGTGAAGCTTGCATAGCTGGCCGGGGAGAGTATGTTCAGTATGACATCGAATACGCCGTCCGCAAAGGGCAGGCGGTTCAGATCACCCACGCAGTACAGGGCGGAGCCGCCGCGGCCGGCGGCGGACAGGATTGCTTCCTTGGATAAATCGATGCCCACCATCAAGCTCCGGGGCAGCTTGGGGGAGAGGGAAGACAAATAATATCCTTCCCCGCAGCCGGCATCCAGCAGCGCGGCCGGGGAAAGGGGCGCCAAAAGTGCTTTCATCGCATCGGCGGCCGGCTGATAGAATCCCGCGTCAAACACGGCGCGCCGGGCGGCAAACAAATCTTTGTCGTATGTGCTTTGCACCGTCCTGTGATGCAGGTGGACGTATCCCTTGCGGGCCACATCATAGGTATGGCCCTTTTCGCAGCACAGGCTGGATTCCTTCACAAAAAGCGGCGCAGCGCAGGCCGGGCATTGAAACCCGTTAAAGGCGGCCATCTTTTCCAGGGCTTGCTGCTGCTTGGTTTGCATAATGTCCTTTCAAAAAGGATTCCGCGCCTGCGGGCGCGGCCAAAGGGCTTTCTGATCGCCCTTTGGAAACCTTCGGGCACCATCTTCATACATGTCTTATATAGGGATTCCAAAGGGATGATATCCCTTTGGCGGGTGGTGCGG
>JAEWWY010000040.1 GCA_023458835.1 Bacillota bacterium | reverse complement strand
GTGTCGATCTCCTAGATCTCACAATAAAAAAAAAAAAAACTCTCCTGCTGCCGGGTGAAATACTTTTGCGACCTTGCCATAATGATCATCATGAGCGCGAAACCGATCACACTGGCGCCAATTGCCGTCAATGCCAGAATCCAGCTCGTATAAAACATCATGATCAGGGAACCGGCCAGCATGGTGATTGCCGACACCAGTGTACCGATGCTTTGATTCAACGTTTGCCCGATGGTATCGACGTCGTTTGTCACGCGGGACAGGATATCGCCATAGCTTACCTGATCAAAGTACCTGAGCGGCAGCTTGTTGATTTTTTGCGAGATTCCGCTGCGAAGCCGTTTTGATATCCTGGCGGTGACCGTCGCCATGATATAGCCTTGAACAAAGTTCAAAACCGTCGACAGCGCATAATAGAACACCAGAACAAGCGCAATGCGCACCACGGCGTTCAGATCGATGGCTCCCATGAGGCCCTTGGTGATCTCGTCGGTCATTTCGGAGAGTTTATCCGGGCCAATCACCTGCAGCACCGTCCCGGCGGCGGCGAACGCGAGGGAGACAAGGATGGCCGGCAGATAGTTTCTGCAATACCCAATCAGCTTGACCCAGGTCCCTCTGAAGTTTTTTGCTTTTTCCACCGGGCCTCCCATGCCGGGCCCGGGAGGGCCTCCCATTGGCCTGCCCATCGGCCGCTTATTCATTTTTTCGCTCATGATGCCAATTCCTCCTGGCTCAACTGTGACATGGCAATTTCCCTGTATACCCCGCAGGATGCAAGAAGCTCCCTGTGGGTGCCTTTCCCGACGACTTTACCTTCATCCAAAACAATGATTTGATCGGCATCCATGATGGTGCCTATGCGCTGGGCGACAATCATGCTGGTGACGCCGCCGGTTTCTTTCTTCAGTGCGCTGCGCAGCACCCGGTCAGTCTTGTAGTCCAGCGCCGAGAATGAATCGTCGAAGATATAGATTTCCGGTTTCCGGCAAACCGCCCTGGCGATGGCAAGGCGCTGTTTTTGCCCGCCGGATACATTTGCGCCGCCCTGCGCGATAGCCGCCTGGTATCCGGCCTCCATCCCCTCCACGAAGTCCGCCCCTTGCGCGATCCTCACCGCGTTCTTCACCTCTTCTTCCGTATATCCGCCGCCGCCGTTTTCGCCGTAGGCCACGTTGGAAGCGACGGAGCCCTTGAACAGCATCGCTTTTTGCGGCACGTACCCGATTTTGTTGTAAAGCGCTTCCAGCTTGTAGTCTTTCACATTTATACCGTCCACCAGCACCTTTCCCTCCGTCGCGTCAAAGAAGCGCGGCACAAGGTTGATGAGCGTGGATTTTCCGCTGCCGGTAGAACCGATGAACGCGACGGTTTCCCCCTGTTTCACCGTAAAGCTTACATCCTGCAGCACACACTCAGCCGCGCCGGGATATTTGAAGCTGACATTTTGAAAGACGACTTCCCCGGTCAAGCCTGGCTGGCCCCCGGTCATCGCTCCATCGAGAATGGTTGGCTCCGTATCCAGCACCTCGTTGATACGCTTGGCCGATACTGAGGCGCGGGGAAGGATCATAAAGATCAGTACAAGCATCATAAACGCCATAATGACTTGCATCGCGTAGGATGAAAACACGACCATGTTGGAAAAAAGCGTGAGCCTTTGCGCAAGCTGCGCCGCATTGATCAGATACGCGCCGACCCAATAGATGACGAGGCTCAGGCCGCTCATGATCATGCTCATCACCGGCATCATCACCGACATCGCGCGGCTGGTAAACAAATTGGTATCCGTCAGTTCGTTGTTCGCCGCCTCGAATTTATTTTCCTGATACTCTTCGGCGTTGTATGCGCGCACGACGCGCAGCCCGGCCAGGTTCTCTCTGGTCACCCGGTTCAGGTTGTCGGTAAGCACCTGCATCCTTCTGAATTTGGGTGTCACGAACAAGAGGATAAACGTGAACAAAAGCACCAGGATCAAGACCGCCGCGCCGGTGACCATGGACCATTCGAAACCCTTTCCGGCAATTTTTCTGATAGCCCAAACAGCCAGAATCGGGGCCTTGACGATCGCCTGCAAACCCATCGTGACCAGCATCTGGATTTGCGTAATGTCGTTGGTGGAGCGCGTGATCAGACTTGCCGTGGAAAAGCGGTTGATTTCTCCCATGGAAAACGAATCTACCTTGCTAAAAAGCATGCTGCGCAGCCTTTGGGAAAACGATGCGGAAATGCGCGCCGCGAAATATCCCACAATGATGGCGCCAACCAGGCTTCCAAGGGCGCATAGCAGCATATATCCGCCCGCTGACCATATTTCACGCATCTCACTTCCCGGCGTTTGCACAAGTCGCGTGATTTTGGACATATAATCGGGCAGCTTCAGGTCAAGCCAGACCTGCGCCACAATGAATAAGAGGCTGCATAAGGCCTGCAGCCACTCCCGGGGCTTTAGATATCGGAAAATTTTCACCATGTGATGCATCCCTCCTTGCATAATACTGCTCGTAACAAATACTATTAGCAAAATGGCTGATTATGCGGCTGTTTTGCCGCAGCCGCGGCGTTTGCAACGGTTCTTATGGATTTTCCTGAAAGCCTGCGATTCTTTTCAGGATACGGACAAATTCCAGGGCATCATGCTCGCCCAAGCTTTGCAGCATATGTGCCGTATGGGCTTCCATCTCCTGCCGCTGTTTTTCCGCCAACGCTTCTCCCTGCGCCGTAAGCGTCACCAGAATCTGCCTGCGGTCGCTCCTGTTGATCTCACGGTGAATCAGGTTCTTTTTTTCCAGGTTGTTCAGCGCGGCGGCGATTCTCGCGGTGCTGATTTCCATCTCGATGCTGATTTCACTGGGAAGCACGGCTTCTCTGCGCTCAAGCAGGTATTGAAGGATAAACGTGCCGCCGCGCATCGCTTCAGACACATCGACCCTTGGCTTGTTTTTCTTGAGCAAAAGCATGGCCTGCATAAGTTCTTTCGCCAAATCGATGTAATTCATCAAAGCACCTCCCTTGCAGGTTCATTAGTTAATAACGTTTGCATTATAACACTGTTAGGTATCTGCGTCAATAGGGGGATCATCATGGGATTTGGAAAGACTTTT
>JAEWWY010000039.1 GCA_023458835.1 Bacillota bacterium | reverse complement strand
GCTTGACAATGCCACCCTGTCTGCCGGTGGCAAGCAGGCCGCCACCCAGAGCTATGTAAAGGGCGGAAAGGCAGCGTTCTCCATATTCCGCGGCCAGGAATATGGCATCCTTCTCAAGGAAGGCGGCTTGACCCACGAGGGAAGCATCACAATCGGGGCGGAGGAATCGTACGCAACCTACCCCGCGCCGATGTGCATGCTCACGGTCACATTTCCCCGGGATCGACCAGCTTGACAATGCCACCCTGTCTGTCGGTGGCAAGCAGGCTGCCGCCCAAAGCTATGCAAAGGGCGGAAAGGCAACGTTCGCCGTGTTCCAGAAGCAGACCTATGAGATCCTTCTCAAGGAAGGCGGCATGACCCACAAAGAAAGCATCATAATCGGCGGTGAAGCGGCCATGACCTATGATGTGCCGATGTGCACAATCCGGGTCTACTTCGAGGGATTCAGTTCGGTTCTGGCCGAGGTGTCCACCGATGGAGGCAGCGTAAGCTCTGTGAACTATGCCAAGAACAGCGCCGAATTCATCGTGTTCCAGGGTTGCCCGTACCATGTGAAGCTGACCCACAAGGGCGTGACATATTGGTACAAAAACGTGGATTGCCGCGGCAAGACGCTTGTGGAACTGGGAAAAGGTGCAACCACAACGGTGACCGTGACCTTCCCCGGCGTGCGCGCCAGCAAGGTGACGCTGACCAGCGCCTCCGGGAAGAACACCTTCGCCGCGTGGATCAGCAATTCGGCCAAGCTGGCCGTACCCAGCGGAATCTATTCCATCCAGGTCGAGAACGGCCCCATGGTGCATACCGCCAAGGATCTGTACGTACTTGGTGACGCCATCACCTACGATGTGCCAATGACCCGCCTGAAGGTGACCTACCCTGGCATCAGCATGTCATACGTGAAAGCCTATATCGGCGGCAGCGAAGTGGCAAACGCGGACTGGAGCGCGAACGAGGCCACGCTCTCCCTGTTCCGCGGCACGGTATGCGACCTGACCGTTTCCAAGGGCGCGATGACCTATGGCGCAAACGGTCTGGAAATGAATGCGGAGGAAATCACCCACGCTGTTCCCCTCGTTACGCTCACCGTGAAATGCCCGGGCGCAATCAATCACGCCAGGGCCCTCATAGGCGATTCGGAGGTGGCGCTCGCCAGTTGGAAGACCAACACGGCCAAGCTGGTGCTGTTTAAGGGCACGGTATGTGACCTGGCCGTTTCCCGGGGCAGTATGACCCACCGCAAAGAAGGCCTTGCAGTAATGGAGGACATGGAGTATGTCGTACCCTTCACCCGGCTGACCGTGGAGTTCAAAGGCGCTACGGGCGTAAGCGTCGAGATCGCCCAGGATGGGGCGCGGATCGACGGCGTGAGCTCTGCTGACGACAGCGCGGTATTTACTGTGTTTGGGGGCGCGGACTACAGCGTCAGCGCGGTACGCGGGAAGGATGCGCACCGTGGCGCGGTGAATTGCCCCGGGGATAAGCCCGAAGTGACCTACGTGGTTCCGCTTGCGGATATCGGGCTGGGTCCCGCGTCCAAATCCCCCACGGCTGTCATCAACCGCCTGATCAGCATCGTCGTGCAGGCGGTCAACACCTGCCTGCCCGCATCACAGGCAAAACCGATCGCGAACCTGCTTACCTCGCTGCTCCGGTTCTGACTCCCGCAGCAAACAGCCTCATGTGCAGACTGGGCATGGCGATTGAATGATCGCCATGCCCCGTTTCCCTTGAACGGCCCATCCGGTGAAGCGGATCGGGAAAGGCGTGCTGAAAGCAGCGCGCCTCTTCTTTTGAAACGTGCCCGGAAGCCATCTCCGGCTCCCGGGCACTTTCCATGCTTGAAACACTATTTCAACGTGAAGGTGATATCTTCTTCCGGATGCTCGCCGGTGAGGGAGTAGACCGGGCGGAAGATGATCTGCGCGGCATCTGAAGACACCTTGAAGGAGCCGTCAAATCCATCCGCTCCCCCACGCTCCACCCAGCGGTTCTGCTGCACGCCGTCCACATATACGTTGTATTCCAGTATATAGTCGACACCGGAAACGAGCTGTTCGCCATAATCATCCTTGACCATTGCTTCTTTCCATATCTCGCTTGTGGTCATGGAGAGCTTTGCCTTTGCCCTTATGGCCGTCAACGTTATTTCCGTATCGACGCTGTACTGGTCAAAGGAGGCCTTTTCCGTTAGCACGCGGCTGGGCGCATGATTATTGGCGACGGAAAAATGGAACTTCAGCTCTTCGCGTTCCCCAAAGCAGCGAAGGCAATCTTCCGGCTTGTCACCCTTTTGATAGTAGTACACAGGCGTTTTATACAGGATCATCGTCAGCATCAGATTCTCCTGCTGCTGCGCCTCTTGCGGCAGCGGTGTCTCAAATTCGATATATGCCCATGTGCGTCCATCGTCCAGCGTGCCGCCATCCGCAAGATGAGGGCTTAAGTAAGTATCCCCCAGATTCACGCCGTCCCCCGGATACATGTCGTAATACACCATGCCCGCCGCGCCGTTTTTCTGATACAGCTTCTCAAACTCAGCCCACGCTTCCGGGGAAACCCTGTTTCGCGGAGACAGGGACGCCATGTCGGCATTCGCTTCCAGGGGCTTCAGATCTTCAAAATGCGGGCTGCCCGGTCCAAAGCTCAGATCAACGGCTGACGAATTGCCTCCCCACACCGTACCCAGCATTAGCTGCGTACCGTCATAATAGGCCTGCGACACCTCAAAATCGAGGACTGATGCATCCTGTACAAAGGCAATTTGATTTTTCCCCACCTGGTTCTGTGCCATTTTCTCCATGGCTTGAAAGTCCTTGCCCTCATCGTGGCCGAGATCGGACAACCCGGCAAAAATCGACTGTGCCCAGCCGGTGGCAAAGGCTACCGCGGTGAACATTGTCAGCACAAGGGCGATCGCCAGCAGCGCAGTGCGGCGAACTGTTTTGACATGATTGCGTCGTTGCATTTCCTCAAGTACCTTCCTTTCTATGTGCGCATTCAATTGCGGGGCAGGAGTAACGCTTTGGAATGTCCGCTTGTATTGCTCCTTCAAGTCCATTCATCACGCCCTCCTTCCATCAGGCATTTCTTCAGCTTCTCCCTGCCGCGGGTCAACTGGGACCTCACGGTGGATGGCCTTCGCGCCAATATCTGTGCGATCTCCTCGACCGGCATATCCTCAAAATAAAACAAGTGAATGGGTGCGCGATATTTGGGCGCAAGCCGCGCCATGGCTTGAAGCAAATCCTCGTTGGCCGCGGGCTCTTCCGGCGCCCTGGCTGCAGCCGCCTGTTCCATACCGACCGCATACCGGCGCCAAGCACTCTTGACCACATGAACGGATAGATTGCAGGTGACGCGGATGAGCCAGGCCTTTTCGTGCTCCGCGCTTTCAAAGGGTTCGCCGTACTGAATAAAGCGCAGCATCACCTCTTGAAAGACATCCTCCGCATCGGAACGGCTCAGCGTGCGGGCATATGCCAACCGGTAGATCATTGCACCATAAGCCTCTA
>JAEWWY010000038.1 GCA_023458835.1 Bacillota bacterium | reverse complement strand
GGCGGCCCTTGCTACACGATAGCGAATGAGGCCATTCACAACAACCCCTTTGGCGAAGATGGTACAGCCATCGATCCCGCATACCTGTCACGGATGGAACGCCTGGTGCTGGCGGCGGACCGCATCGGAATGGCGGTGATCGTCAGCCTGTTCTACGGCTCGCAGACACGGTTCCTCAAGGATGACACGGCGGTTCTCATCGCGGTTAAAACGGCTGCCAACTGGCTGCGGGATAGGGGTTTCACCAATGTGATCATTGAGATCGCCAATGAGCACGATATCCTGCCCTTCCGTGTGCATCCCATTTTGTATGCGGCGCAGGGAATCGTTCAATTGATTCATGTTGCGCAGCGGGAATCGGGGGGCATGCTGACAGGCTGCAGCGGCACCGGCGGATACTTTAGTGAATCCATTGCGGAAGCCTCCGATGTGATTTTGATCCATGCCAACGACCAGTCACGGCAGAAGCTATGGAATCTGATCCAAAAGGCAAAAGCCATCAAGCCTGAAAGGCCTGTTGTGGTCAATGAGGATTCTCAGGCGCTGAGCAACATGCGCGTCTGCCTGGATGAAGGTGTCTCCTGGGGGTACTACAACAACATGACCAAACAGGAGCCCCCGGCGGATTGGCGCAGCACGGACGGCGAGGACCGCTTCTTCGCCCTACGAGTCGCCCTGGCGGTCGACTTGGAAAAAACGGAGCCTCCAACCCAGGAACAATTTTATCTGCAGGGCTTGGAGAAAAATGCCGGCGTTGACGGCAAGCGCTGGATCCGTTTGGCGGCACTGTATCCTGAACGGATTGATCGTGTGGACTTTTTTAGGGAAGGCGAATTGGCCGGCCGCGCATATGATGATCCTTTTGTGATGAATTCCGTAGGCAGCAACTGGTACCAGCGTCCATTTTCCGAAGAAATCAAGCCGGGCGAAAAGTGGACGGCCGCCGTTACCCAGGCGGACGGCAGCGTTGTCAATGTAAACGCGGTTGCGGAGTAAATTGTTTTTCTGCGGCAGGTATGCCGCAAATAATAAAAGAAAGGTTGGTTCCCACAATGACAAGAACGAAGAAATGGCTGGCCCTTGTACTCGCTATCTGCTTGATAGCCACGATTCCGGCCGCGCTGGCGGGCGAGGCAAAGCCTGTGGTGCGCGTAGTGGTTCCCGGCATCAGCGAGCAATCCACCACGGACCCCATTTCAGGCATCACCACCCTTGGTCTTAAGGATTTTGAGGATTTTCTTAATTCGAAGATCCAGTCTGCTACCATCAAACTGATCAGCATCCCTTGGGATGGCTGGATCCAGAAGATTGAGGCCATGGTCAACGCCGGTGAAATGGATGTCGGCTTCTTCACCAACCAGGTGGCCGTGCCCGATTGGTATGCGGACCTGACCCCCTACTTAACGAGCGATGCCCAGGTCAATTTCGGCACCCTGTCCAACTACTATATTGACCCCGCCGTATACTACCCTACCTACAATTCCTTCAATTACCCCGAGGCTACCGGCAAGGTTTTTGGCCTGCCCATGACCATTGCCTGCAATTATTTCGTCATTGACAAGCTGCTCTTTGAGCAATGGGGTGTGGAACTGCCGCAGGATGGCGTGACCTTTGATGATCTGGTTGCCATATCCGAGAAGATGACCGGCGCCAACCCCGTGACCGGCGAACAGAACTATGGCGCATATCTGCGCAGCTACTGGCTTGAGTGGTTCGCCGTATCCTATGACGCCGTGAAGTCCGTGCAGAGCGATACCATGTTGCTTTCCGATCTTGACAAAGCCGCGTATGTGGACTATATCAAGGAATCGCCTGAGGTGCTCAACTACTTCAACGCCATCAGCCGCCTGGTCAACTGCGCGCCCGAGGGCATTGCCACCGACACCGGCGATGAGAAATTCTTCACCGAAGAAAACGATATCGCCATCAACTTCGACGTGAACAGGGTCAGCTCCCTGTACACGAAGTACATGTATGCAGACCAGTCCGAGATTCTGGACCGCTTTTTGCCGGTATTGGTCCCCACGGGTTCCAATGGGCAGCAGGGTTTCCCCGAATTCTTCCGCTTTGCCATCACCAAGAGCGCCAAGGACCCCGATGTTGCGTGGGAAGTCGTCAAGGAACTGACCACCAACAGCGAGATCGTGGACTTCTACCTGACCAACTATGCCACCGACAAAATCAGCGTGCTCCAGGATGTATCCAATGTACCCATGATGCACTACGCGTTCAACCAGCAGCGCCATGAGTACCAAATGAAGAGCGTGTTCAAGACCAACGATTACTGGACCTGGCGCGTTCCGCTGCAGGATGTGAACAAGCTGATGGTCAGCAAGCAGATTACGCCGGAAGAAGCCCGGCAGCAGTTCCATCAGGGTGTGAACAACTGGGTTGAAAACACGAAGGCTCAATTGGGCCAGTAATGTCCGCAGGGCTGCGGGGCGCGGGCCATGCCCCGCAGCCCTCTTTTGAAAGGTGGTGTTTCACCCATGAGGAAGCAGTATCAATGGTATATGATGCTGGTCATCCCCATTGCCGGCATGCTCATCTTTAATCTGTACCCGCTGATACGGACATTTGCCTACAGCTTCCAGAACATGAAGGGCGCGTTCATCGGCATGGTCAATTACCGCATCCTTTTTAGTGACTCGCTGTTCAACCAGGCCATGGTGAATACCCTGTACATGGCTTTGCTGGGCGTTGCCCTGAATGTGCCCTTCGCATTCATCTTCGCCAACATGCTCAATAACATCCCCATGGGAAAAAACGTATACAAGGTCTTTTTCCTGCTCCCCATGGTGCTGTCCATGATCACCGTAGGCACGCTGTTCAAGTATCTGCTTGCCCCCGGCAAGGAAGGCATCCTCAACAGCTTGTTTATGAGCCTTGGTCTGGGACCCTACAAATTTTTTAACGATCCCGCTACATCCCGCGAATCCTTGGTGCTCATGGCGGTTTGGAAAGGCATCGGCTACAATGTCATCCTTTTCTTTGCCGGATTGCAGGTGGTGCCCAGGGAACTGTATGAAGCCGCCAAGGTGGACGGCGCAAACGAATTCAAGCAATGGTTGCACATTACCATCCCCGGCGTGAAAAATACGTTTACATTTGTTTTTATCACTTCGGTGATTGCCGCGTTGAAGCGCTTTGCCGATGTTTATGCTATCAGCGGCGAATCCGGTAACCCTGCCGAGTCGCTGACGACACTTATGCTCTATATATACCGCAATTCCTTTTCGACCTTGAATTACAAGGATTTAGGCCGCTCCTCCGCTGCATCCGTGATCATGTTTGTGGTCATTATGGTCATCACGCTGATCAATTTTGCGGCCACCAGCTCGGACAACACCGCAACATCGCGCAGGATGCTCAGAGGGAGGAATTGAAATGCATACCGTCAACAGGCGGGCAGTCTCTGCGGCCCGGCATGATGAAAAGCGGCGCTTTTATGGCTATCATGTTCTATACTACGCATTTTTGACCGTGATGGCGCTGGCGATCCTGATCCCTTTCGTTTGGCTGATCTCTACCAGCTTTGACAGGCTAAAGACCTATTCCCTTCCGTTCCCGCCAAGGCTTCTGCCCAAAACTATTACGCTGTTTAACTACCAGATGGCACTGAACAATGTCCCGATCATCAAGTACCTGCTCAATACCCTGGGTATTCTGGTGCTGAATGTCGCAATAAGCCTGTTCGTTGCCACGTTGTCGGGGTTCGTGTTTTCCAAAGGGAAGTTCAAGGGAAAGAAGCTGCTGTTCATTCTGGTGTTGTCCAGCATGATGATTCCCCTGGAAACCAAGCTGATGCCCATGTATAACGTAGTACGCGCCTTTGGTTTGAACAACAACTTTCTGGGCGTCGTATTGCCCGGAGCCACGACCTGCTCCATGTATATTTTCTTCATCAAGCAGTTTTGTGACGACCTGCCTTACGACCTGTTTGAGGCGGGCGTTATCGACGGAGCGGGCAAGTTCCGCATCTATTGGCAGATTTTTCTGCCGCTGATGGGGCCTGTTATAGCCACCATCGTGGTGCTGGATGTGGTAAGCATGTGGAATGACCTGCTTTGGCCAATGATTGCGCTGACGGACAACAATCTGAGCACCATCCAACTGGGCCTGGTACGGTATAACTCCGGCGCGTCCGGGCAAGTGCATGCGGGAATCCAGACGGCGCTATCCGTGCTGAGTGTTCTGCCGCTGGCTGTGGTGTTCTGTTTTATGCAGCGGTATATCGTTGCCAGTATCGCCGCCACGGGCATCAAGCAATGATGCGGGAAATATCAGGCATTGCTTCTGCTTGTTTGGCACCAGGCACAGGAGCCCTTCCATATTCCATCAACCGAAAAAAGTATGCGGCAGCATTCCGCGTATGTCAGAAGGAACAGAAATGAAGAAACTGTACACCATCAATACGGTCAATAACTTCATGGA
>JAEWWY010000037.1 GCA_023458835.1 Bacillota bacterium | reverse complement strand
TGCTTGAGAAGATGCTGGCGGACGGTTATTCCCTGGGTGGCGAGCAAAGCGGCCATGTCATCTTTCTGGATCACAACACCACGGGAGACGGGCTCATCACCGCCATACAGCTGCTTACCGTAATGGTGAAAACAAAACAAAGCCTTGGACGCCTGTCCAAGGCAATGCAAGTGCTGCCCCAATCTCAGTATGCTGCCAGGGTATCAGACAAGCGCAAGTACGATTTTGACAAGGATGAAGAAATCGTATCCGCCATCCGCGCCCTGGAAAGCAAATATGAGGGCCGGGGGCGCGTGCTGGTAAGGGCCAGCGGAACGGAGCCCCTGGTTCGTGTCATGATCGAGGGCGAGGATCAATTCGAAATGGACGCGGACGTATACCGCCTCTCTGTATTAATCGAAAATAAATTGCAATAGTCCCTGTTGGACAGCAACACAAAAAGGCCGGCAGATAATCTGACCGGCCTTACTTTGTATGGTATGCCTTAGGAAATGATCAGCGTCAGCAGCGACATGGCCACAAATACGCCGGCACAGATCTTCGTGAGCAGAGCCAATTTGCCCTCCACGGACCTGGCCTTGTTCTTGCCAAAGAAGGTTTCCGCGCCGCCGGCGATAGAGCCCAGCCCTTGCGCCTGCCCGCTTTGCAAAAGCACGGTAACGATCATCACCAGGGAGGAGAGAATCAGGATGATGTTGATCAGGATTTCCAGAAATTGCATATATGGAACCCTCCTTGAACTCAGAGCGCAACTATCATACCACGCTTTTGGGAAAAGTGCAAGCATCAAGTACATGATACCGGCATTTTCTTAAAGTCATACAGGCATGATCATTTCCTGCCGGTTGAGCATGGTGTGATCGATTTTATATTTCTGCGCCTGCCGGTACTGGAAGAACTTCACCGCCACCTGGGGGAACAGGGCGTAGGACAGCACGTCCTCTTCCTGCTCGTAATATTCGCGGATCTCTTCACGGTACTTGTCCAGCTCCGGCGGGATGTCGTCGGCAGGGCGCTTGGTGATCACAGGGGCATCCCCGATCCCCTTTTTACGCACATCCTCGTTCACAGGAGCGGGCAGGTGGCCGTATTCGCCGCGCAGCATGGCTTTGGTCTCCTTGGAGACCAGCTTGTACCGCTCCCCGCCCAGTACATTCATCACCGATTGTGTGCCTACGATCTGGCTGGTGGGCGTTACCAGGGGCGGATAGCCGCAGTCCTTGCGTACATTGGGGATTTCCGCCAGCACATCGTAATACTTGTCCATGGCATTGGCTTCCTTCAATTGACCGATAAGATTGGAAAGCATGCCGCCCGGCACCTGATAGATCAGCGTGTTTGTATCCACGGAAAGCACCCGCTCCGGATCGCGCCAGCCATCCTTGGTGAGCCTTTGGGCCACGCCGCGGAAGTGGGCGGCAATCTCGCTGAGCAAGCCCAGGTCCAGGCCTGTGTCATATTCCGTTCCCTGCAGGGTGGCCACCAGCGCTTCGGTAGCAGGCTGGGCTGTACCGTTGCCCAGGGGGGACAATGCGGTATCCACGATATCCACGCCGGCTTCCACCGCCTTTAACAGCGTCATGTCGCCGGTGCCGGTGGTGTTATGGGTATGCATGACGATGGGCAGCTTCGTGGCCTTCTTCAACCGCCTGATCAGGGAATAGGCGCTGTAGGGCAAAAGCAGATTGGCCATGTCCTTGATGCAGATGATATCGGCGCCCATGGCCTCGATATCTTCGGCCAGCTTGACAAAATAATCCTCGGTATGCACGGGGGAAATGGTATAGCTCATGGCCACCTCGGCGGCGCCTCCGTATTTCTTGGTGGCCTTCACTGCTGTTTCCATATTCCGAAGGTCATTCAGGGCATCAAAGGTGCGGATGATGTCGATGCCGTTTTCCAGCGTCTTCTTGACGAAATAGTCCACCACGTCGTCCGCATAATGCTTATAGCCCAGAATGTTCTGGCCGCGCAGAAGCATTTGCAGCTTTGTGTTGGGCAGCGCCTTGCGCAGTATGCGCAGCCGCTCCCAGGGGTCCTCGTTCAAAAAGCGCAGGCAGGCGTCGAAGGTCGCGCCGCCCCAGCACTCCAGGGAATAATACCCCACCTTATCCAGCTTATCGCAGACAGGCAGCATTTCACTGGTCTTCATGCGGGTGGCTGCCTGGGACTGGTGCGCATCCCGCAATATGGTATCGGTAATCAGCACTTTAGGCATAATGCGTTACTCCTTTACAAACGTCCGGTCCGTTCGGCTTGCGTGTCAAGCCAGCGTCACCAGCGCGTCACCGGCACCCACACTGGAACCTTTTTCGGCAATGATCTGCGCCACGGTACCGTCCATAGGCGCGATAATTTCATTTTCCATCTTCATGGCTTCCAAAATCAGCAGCACAGTGCCCTTTTTCACCGCATCGCCGACCTTCACCTTCAGGTCAACGATCGTACCGGGCATAGGTGCCTTGACGGCGGTGCCGCCGGCCGCGGGCGCGGCTTTGGGCGCGGGGGCAGCCGGAGCGGCAACGGGAGCGGGTGGTGCCACAGGGGCAGGCGCTGCTATGGGAGCGGGAGCAGGTACGGCGGAACGGATAACGGGCGCAGCACCGGCGGCAACCTCTTCCACTTCTACTTCATAAGATACCCCATTGACTGTAATCAGAAACTTGCGCATGAAAAGATCCTCCTCCTATTATTTCGTGCCTACATACGGCTGTATATCTGCTCTTCGCGGCCGGCCCTCTGCCAGGCGGGAGATGTCTGTACGCGGCGTACCCTGCGCACCACAAAGCCGCTTTCCTGGTCCGTCCACATGGCGGCCACGGCCGCGGTCAGCACAGCAATCAGCCGCTCCTGTTCCGCCTGCTCCGTAGCGGCAGCCACGGCGGCGGTCAGCACCACGGGCAGGTCATCCGCCCTTGAGGGAGAAGCAGGCAGCGCCGCTTCTTTTCTGCCGCCGGCACTTTTAAGCAGCACAACCCCGCCGACGATCATTGCCAGGCCTGCAAAAACAATAATGGCTCCTATCACGGATACGGAAAGTCCAAACCCCACCAAATCCATGTATTCTCCCATCCCTTCTTACAGCGGCAGGTTGCCGTGTTTTTTGGGCGGATTGGCGTCCCGTTTGGAAGACAGCATCTCCAGGGCGGCAATCAGGAACTTGCGCGTCTCTACCGGCTCGATCACATCATCCAGAATGCCGTCCTTCGCCGCCTGCACGCCGTCTGCCACGTTCGCCGCATATTCCGCCGCCAGCCTTTCCCTTGCCTGTGTGGCAGGTCCCCCGCTTTGCTTAAGGTCCTTGCTGTACAGCACCTGCACAGCCGCCTCCGGCGACAATGCGGAAATCACAGCACCGGGCCAGCCATAGGCCATATCGGCATTGGCTTTGCCACCCATGGCCACATAGCTTGCGCCGATGGCGTTGCCCACCACCACGGATACCTTGGGGCATGTGGCCTCGGCATAGGCGTAGAGCAACTGCCCGGCAGCAGTCAGCATTCTGGCCTGATCCTCGGGCTCCACCAGTTTCAGCCCGGCGGAGTGGATGATGCTCACCACCGGCAGGCTGAAGCAGTCGCAAAAACGTACAAACCGCGCCGCTTTTTGGCATGCGCCGGGGCAAAGCCGGCCCTCATTGTGACCGGCGTTGGAGCATACCACGCCAACCGCCCGCCCGCCCAGTCGTCCCAGGGCAATGCGGATGGCCTTTGCATATTCCGAATATAGCTCGATAAAGCTTCCGCCGTCCAGCAAAGCGGCCAGCAGCGCGCCTGAATCGGCGGCATCCGCATTTGGCATCAGGCGGTTCAGATCGTCGGTATCCACAATGGGGGCATCCTCCGCGTTGCAGCCGGGTAAAAGATCCAGCACATCGGCAGCAAGCTTCAGCGCCGCATCCTCATTCTCCGCCACCAGGGAAACGCCGCCCTGCTTGGCGAGCACATCCGCCCCGCCCAGCGTCTTTGCGGTATAATCCTTCCCCATGGAGGCGCTGACTACCTGGGGCCCGAACACCATCAGTTCACCCACGCTCCTGGCCATGATGCTGATATCGGCCAGCCGGGCGATCAGTGCCGCGCCGCCTACGCAAGGGCCCAGCACCAGGGAGACCACGGGACATACGCCGCTTAGGCGGGCCAGCCTGGCATAGATTCTGGCATAGGCATCCATGGCGCGGGCGCCCTCATCCAGCCGCACCCCGGCGCTGTCGCAAAGCGCCAGCACAGGCGCGCCCGTCTTTTGCGCCAGATCAATCACCTTCAATATTTTGGCGGCCTGCAATTCTCCCATAGCGCCGCCATGAACGGTAAAATCCTGCGCAAACAGATAAACAGGGCGTTCCCGGATGGTGCCATAACCCGTTACCACCCCTGCGCCCTCTTCATTGCGGGAAACAAGGGTATCCATTTCTACAAAGCTGCCTTGGTCCATAAGCTTTGCAATGCGTTCACGAGCCGTCATTTTGCCGGCTGCCCGCTGCTTTTCTACCCGCTCCGCATCCCCATTGACAATGTCCTGCTTCCGTTGAAGCACCTGCTGAGTATCCTGGATACCGCTCATAACGTTCTCCTCCCACGGTTTTCCTATAAACCTCCTGACGAGGTGAAACGAAAAGGTTCAAATCTTACCCGATTTCTCTTATTCTGCATTCCTCCCCTATTTCCTGCCTCCCAACAAACTTTATTCGTCTTTCTTTTCACAATTTTTCGCAAAAAGAAGCCGCTGCCGGCGGTATGGAGAAAGATCTATTGTTTTTGCAAAATGAAGCACTCCGGCGCGCCGGGCCCGGCGTTTAAAAAGCGGTGATGGAGGATGTTGAACTGCTGCGGCGGAACAGCGCCAAGCCAGCTTTCCAGTTCATGAAGCTCACGGTTTCCTTCCGCATGACCGGGATAGGCGCAGATGGTGCATACGCCGCCTGGCAGCAAAAGCTGCATACAGCCCTCAATGGCTATCCGCGTCGTCTCCCACCGGGTGGTAAGAGATTTGTCCCCGCCGGGAAGCCAGCCCAGGTTGAACACCGCCAGCATCACCGGTTCCTTCATCACCTGCAAAACATGCTCATGACTCATGCAATGCAGTTCACACCGGTCAAGAAGGCCTTCCCGCATCAGGAGCCCGCGCGTACTCTCCACAGCCGCTTCCTGCACATCAAAGGCGGTCACTTTCCCCTTTTCCCCAACCAGGCGGGCCAAAAAGCATGTATCCTGGCCGTTGCCGCAGGTAGCGTCGATCACCCGGTCGCCGGGGCCCAGCAATTGCCGGTGGCACTCCGCCGCCAGGTATCTGGCGCTTTTCAACAAATAGGCCATATCTTTTACAAGTCCTTCAGCAGGCGTACTTCATCCGCCGTCAAATGGCGCCATTGTCCCCGCTGCACATCGCCCAATTTCAAAGGCCCGAATTGCACGCGGCGCAAAAGCACCACCTGATGATTGACCGCCTCGAACATGCGGCGCACCTGCCGGTTGCGCCCCTCGTGGATGGAAACCAGCACTGAGGTGGAAAACGCGTCATACTTTAAAATGCGCACCTTGGCGGGGGCAGTCTTCCGTTCACCCAGCCACACGCCCTCCTGAAGCCGCTTCGCCGTCTCCGGCATAAGCCGGTTGGAGACTTTGGCCAAATATACCTTTTCCACCTCCCGGCTGGGGTGGAGCATCCGCTGGGTCAGTTCCCCGTCGTTGGTTAGCAGCAGCAGCCCTTCGCTGTCAAAATCCAGCCTTCCCACGGGATACAGCCGCGCGGGGTAGTCCCGGAACTTGTCCAGTACGGTAGGCCGCCCCTCCGGATCGGAGGCGGTGGCCACCTCACCCATAGGCTTGTGGTACAGCAAATAATGTTTTTCTTCTTCCGGCCGGACAGGCTTGTCGTCCACCAGCACCTGATCCGTGGGTTTCACCAAAACGCCCATCTGCGTAACAACGGTGCCGCCTACCTTTACCCGTCCATCGGCGATCATCTTTTCAGCCGTCCGCCTGGACGCAACCCCGCACTGGGCCAGAAACTTTTGCAAACGCATGGCGATCCTTCCCTCAGTCAAACGGCAATCAGTCAAACAAAAGATCAAATAGCAATCAATCAAATAAAAGGTAGAAGAACAGCGCGCTGTCCCGAAGCGCCGGCGGTTTTTGCGACTGCATAGGGATAGCCGCATACAACATTCTGTCCACGCCGCCCAGCACAAATCCGCAGCTTTGATAGAACTGGCAGGCTACAGGGTTGCCGTCCTGCGTTTCCACCATGATCCCCTTCAATCCCTGATGAAGGGCCCAGTTCCGGCAGGCCTCCAGCAGCGTCTTGCCCACGCCCTTGCGGCGGCTGCGCACATCCACACGGATATCCCACAGCATGGCCAGATTGTTCCAATGCTGGGCCGCCACCGCCTGCCCTACAGGCTGCCCATCCAGGAACGCAAAAAAACAAGCCGCATCCTTCCGCTTGAGCAGCTCCTGCGGCGTAAACAGGCTTTCCGGCGGATACGTGCGCCATTCCGCCTTGCCCAAGGGCATATATTCCAATGAAAAACCGGAGCGGGCCACCCGAACAGCGGCCATTTCCCCCACCAGATACCTGTTATCAATCTGATTGTACAAGGGAATCATGGCTTCACTCAAGGGCAGGATTGTCAGCATGCCGCATCTCCTTTATGGCCGGAGGGTCTCCAATGCCTTTGCCAGCATACCAAAAAAAACGACAAAATACAAGCTTTGCGATGTCATTTTCATTATCCCGGTATAAAGCTTTCCTGCAAATAAGCAGAAAAAAACAAAGCCCCGCCGGCTGGGCGGGGCCTTCAGGAAGATATGGTTCATTCTCCCAGGAAGCTGATATTGATGGCGCCGTTGGAGGTGTTCACCGTCAGCCTGGACGGGCCTTTTCCGCCATCACCCAGGTTGTCATCGGCGTTGGAGGTATCGGAGGAAATGGTGTAATCCGACCGCTTGCCGCCCACGCTGCCAGAGATGGAAGCGTTGGAGCTTTTCAGTTCGATGGCCGCGGATGTCACCTGATCCACCACAATGCGGCCGTTGGACGTGTCCAAGCGCAGCTTATCCTTTGCCGCCACCTGCCTGGCCGTGAGTGAGCTGTTGGAAGATTTCATGTCCACCGTGCCGGAAACGACCACCTTGTCCAGCGTTACCGCGCCATTGGAGGTATGGGCGCTGAGCATCGTGGCGGAAGCGTTGCTTACTTCAATGGGCGAGTTGGAAGTATCGATTCGTACATCCCCCGCCGCAGTGAGGCCGGATACACTCACGGAAGCGTTGGAGGTATCCAACTGCAGCGCCCCGGCATACGCTTCAGGCACGGCCACCTCCACCCTGGGGTTCGTATTATGGATCACGTTGAAAATAGTGGAGCCGGAAAACCAACTGCCTGCGTTGAAAAGATTGTCGTATTTGTACTTAAGCGTCAGAACGCCGCCATCCAGAGATACCTCATATGGGTCCGTTTCACACGTATAGTAATGAAGGGTGATTTCACCATCGTTGGAAGGTGTCACCGTAATGGGCATGTTCCGGGTCCGGATCCTGACTTCCGTGATCCCTTCCGCATGGACGGCATAGTCTTCCCTTTCGTATGCAAGCTCCATCGCCTTGCCGCTCTGCACGAGAGCATGGGAGGCAATAGGATGCTGGAAGGGAAAAGCCACGATGCCTACAAAATACAGCACCAGGCCGGCCACCAGCAGTATGCCTGCCATTTTCAAAACGGTATTCTTCCTGTTCATACAATTCCCCTCCTGACAAATCCTTTTTTAATACGTGATACCAAGCTCAGCGTTGCGCCCGTGGCCAGGGGAATGGCCCCCTTTGCCCCATAGAACAGAAAGATGGAAAGCCCCATGGCCGCCATGCCCAGGCCTATCTGCCCAACCACCGACAATCCCAAGTGGAAGCCGCCGGTAAACAGCGTGATGATTGCAGCCATACCGCCTGAGAACAGCGCCAGGCAAACCGCCCAGAGCACCAAAACGATCACCCATACCAGCGTCAGCGCTACCATCATCAGCGCCGCGCCTGTTATCAGCAGCGGAAACCATAGCGGAAAGCCCAGGATGATCAGTGCGACCATGAGGCCGGATAGCCTGGCCCTTGGCACCGCGGCGCCCTTGAAGTCCGCCGCCACCCGCCCGGCAATCACGTGCATGGGCTCCATTTTTGCCACAGCCTGCTCTTCGGTCATGCCTTCTTCCATACGATCGGAAATGATTTCCGAATAGTAGTGGACCGTTTGTTCTATTTCCTGACTGGGCAGGCCACGCAGTTCCTGCCTCAGCCCCTCAAGAAATTGATCCCGCGTCATCGTCCTACCCTCCTGATAAAATCGTAAACCTTCATTACGTCCATCCAGTCGGTCAAAAATTCATCGATTCTCTCCCGGCCCGCCTGGGTGATGGTGTAGTACTTGCGCAGCCGCCCGTCATGCTCCCTGGTATAAATGCGGAGGCACTGCGCGCTTTCCAGCCTTCTCAAGATGGGATACAAGGTGGATTCGGATATTTCTATGACACCGGATATATCCTTGATAAGCTGATAGCCATAGGAATCTTCTCTTGAAAGCAGGGAAAGCACGCAGCTTTCCAGCAGACCCCGCTTCAACTGAACATCCATGGCATCACCTCCCGACGCACAGTATCATACATCGCACAATACTATGTGTCAAGCAGTATAGCAAATTCTAATCAACTCCTAATCAAAACTGAAAAACCCGCCTTTCGGCATCCATGCCGGAAGGCGGGTCAGATTGCAAGCAAGGACTACCAGAACTTTTTCACCAGGCGGCGCCATATGAGCAAAAGCAAGGCAACAAAAACGATGAGCAGCACCACCGCTCCGCTATTGCGCCAGCCCATCTCCCCCCACAAGGAGCCATTGTTCAAAGATTCTTCCGATGCCTGACCGAAAGGTACGGGGGGCCACCTCGCCTGCAGCTACCAGCGGCCGTTCCACCAGCACCTGGCCGTTTTGGGTAAGCCTCGCGGCTCCTATCACCTGCCCCTCATGGATGCCTGCCGTCAGGGAATCAGGCAAATCAAATTCCATCAGCGGCCAGTTGTCTCCGGAAACGGGCGCCGCCAGATCACCGTGAATCCGCACCGCCACTTCCTTTTGATCGCCGCCGGTAACAGGCAGGCTGCGCACCTGCTCTCCGTCCGCCAGCATCAGTACGTAGCGGTAATTGGCAAAGCCATAATCCATCACCTTGGCTGCCTCGTCGAACCAATCGGGGCAGTTGAGCACCACGCCCACCACTTCCAGCCCGTCCCGCTCCGCACCGAATACAAGGCATCGGCCTGCCGCCTTGGTATAGCCGGTCTTGATGCCTGTGGCTCCCTCATAGGTGGACAGGAGCCTGTTTTTATTGTTGAGAACTCTGCTGTAGCTCCGCCCTTCCCAGGGGATGGTTCCCCGCTGGGTGGATACGATCTTGCGAAAGAGCGGATACTTCATGGCTTCTCTCGCGATCAGCGCCAGATCGTAGGCAGTGGTATGATGGAGGCTGTTGGGCAAGCCATGCGGCGTTTTGAACACGGTATCCCGGCAGCCCAGTTCTGCGGCCCGCTCCGTCATCTTCCTGCAAAAATTGTCCACCGAACCGCCGATATGCTCCGCTATCGCCACCGCCGCGTCATTTCCGCTGGCCAGCATCAGTCCGTAGAGCATCTGCTCCAACGTCAGCTTTTCATTAAGTGACAGATAAATGCTGGTACCCGGCACGCCAAAGGCATTCCTGCCGGTAGTGACCACCTCGTCCAACCGCCCGTATTCCAGCGTCAAAAGCGCCGTCATTACCTTGGTGGTAGAGGCCATGGGTAAAGGCGCGTTCTCATTCTGTGCATACAGCACCAGGCCTGTCTGCTGTTCTATCAAAACTGCCGCCTTCGCGGAAGCCGTAAAAACTTCAGCCGTCTCCTCCTGCGCCAAAGCGCTCCAGGGAAAAATCAGGCACACCGCCGCCGCTAAAATTCCCGCAGCTTTCCGACCAGCCATGCGTTTCCTCCCGGATAAGGCTTTATCAAGACATCCTGTCATCATAGGAAGCAGGCGCCCCCCGGCCCATTTGATTCAGACCCGGACCATCCTGCCTGTCTTCACGCCCCGAACCGCTTCCCTGGCCGACGGGAATGTGCCTTGATTTTCCTTCCTTGCCCCTGTCCTCGCTATGGAAAATGGATTTCACATCCTCCACCACCTGGGGCAAAAGTTCCACCATGCGGTCAGCCATGGTGACGGGCTGGGCCGGGAGCATTTTCACGGTGCCGTTTCCCACCACCAGAAATCCTACCGGCTGCACGGATACGCCTGCTCCCGAGCCTCCGGCAAAGGGCATCTTCCCTTCAAACCCCTGTGGCGGATGGACCTTGCCCTTCTCATCCGCGCCATATTCCCCGCCCCCGGCCACAAAGCCAAAGCTGACCTTGGAAACGGGTATCACCGTCATGCCTTCCGCGGTGCTGACGGGATCACCGATGACGGTATTTACATCCACCATGTCCTTGATGTTTTCCATGGTGGTCTGCATCATGTTTCCGATGGGGTGCTCCATGCGCGCTCCTCCTCGCGATTCCATTTTTTCTGCCTCCTGCGGGCTGCCCATACGGTAAAGCCTGCCAATACGCATCCGACCAGTAGGTTGCCCAGCCGCATAAACAATATGCAGGAAAGCTGGGCGGCGCACGGATTGCCTGCAAAATCCGGCCAGGCCTGCAAGGTGCAGGGTATACCCCGGATTTTCAGCTTGTGCCGCCATATATCCAGAAGGATGGATGCCGCGCCGGCAGATAAGGCGGTTTGGGCCGCATCGGGGAAACCGAGCCGTGCCTGCAGCCCCACATGCAAAAGGGTGACGGTTCTTGACAAAAACGTTCGTGCCCATTCCGTCTCCCTGATAAAGCGCACAGCCTGTATCCCCCGATGCCACGTGTTCACCACGCTGCCGCTGTGCTCCTTGGGGCTGCCTTTCATCCGCAGCGCCAGATGCAACTGCCCCGCATCATCCCGCACCAAGCCCAGATTCGCCTGCAGCCGAAGCCCCCAGATGTGCAGCACCATTGCGCCGGACAGATGCTTGCCCGCAGCCACATCCACCCGAAGATGCAAGGGAGTGATGAGCATAGCGTACACCGCCATAAAAATGCCTAAAAACGCCATAGCCCGCCCCCTATCCTTGCTTGCTGCGCAAGTGCCCGCCCAGCCGGCCGAGACGATTTCAAGAAAGAGGGAACTGCGGCCCCTCCCATTGCCCCGGTGATTTTCTCAACTGCAGAGGCAACGAATTGCATAATCCCCGGCAGATCATCAATCTCTTTCAAAGCAGTACAATGGCTATTGTTGCCTTGCCGGCAAAACTTCATTCCTTATTCAACACAAAGCGGCAGGCCACTAGGCCTGCCGCATAAGACAAAAAACTTTTCAGAGGTGCCGCAAGGGCGCATCCCTCCGGCTGCAAACCCGAAACCAGTAACATGCGCGGTGGTTCCGGAAGGATTCTGCCAAAGATACTTTCCTTAAACACGATCCGCCGGCCGTCTGCCCAAGGCAAGGGGCTAAATCCCCTTGCCTTGGCATACAAGCACATCGTGCAAAGGCCGGTCAAAGCAAGCCGATGCCTGTTTGATCAAAAGGCATCAGCCTTGGGGGGCAGCATCCACAACTTCCTTGGGCATGTTCGGATACTTCTCAAAGTTCTTACGGAACTGGGCAGCCAATTTCTTGGCGGCATCGTCGTAAGCGGCTTTGTCCGCCCAAGTCAAACGGGGAGAAAGCACCTCATCCGGCACGCCGGGGCAGGTGGTGGGCACCAGCACATTGAAGCTGGGATCCAGCACAAATTCGCTCTTTTCGATCTCGCCATTCAAGCAAGCCGTAACCATGGCACGGGTCAGGGGCAGCTTCATGCGCTTGCCGCTGCCGCTGGCAGGGCCGCCGGACCAGCCGGTGTTCACCAGGTATACGTTGGCGTTGTACTTGTCGATATACTTGCCCAGAAGTTCCGCGTACCTTGTGGCGGGCAGGGGCAGGAAGGGCGCGCCAAAGCAGGTGGAGAAGGTAGCCTGGGGCTCGGTGACGCCGCGCTCGGTGCCGGCCAGGCGGGCGGTATAGCCGCTGACATAGTGGAACATGGCGGCTTCGCGGGTGAGCTTGGCCACGGGAGGCAGCACACCAAACGCATCGGCGGTGAGGAAGATCACGGTTTTGGGATGGCCGCCTACGCCGGGGATAACGGTATTGGAGATGAATTCCACCGGATAGCCAACGCGGGTATTCTCGGTCAGGGACTCATCGTCAAAATCCAATTCGCGGGTTTCGGGATCATACACCACGTTCTCTAC
>JAEWWY010000036.1 GCA_023458835.1 Bacillota bacterium | reverse complement strand
CCATCGGCGTGCCCATGGTGGTCTATGCCGCCACCATCGCCAAGGATGCGCTATCCATCCTCCTGCATGATCTGCAAATGCCCTCCTCCGACCACATGGATGCGGTGGACGCATTGACGGATAAAATATCCGCCCATTCCTTGGGGGAGATGGTCGTCACCCCCCGGGAGGTAGACGAACTGGTGGGCAACCTGGCGGAGGTACTGGCGTTGGGCATCAACCTGGCTTTGCAGCCCAAGCTGTCAGGGGACGAGATTCCCATTTTGATGCATTAAGGGGCTTGTCTGCGCATAAGCATGAGTATCCTACAACAGATGAGGTGAACATGCATGCGCATACGGTTTTATACGCGTACCCAGGCGGTATGCCTGGCGCTTTCCCTGTTTTTGGCCGTCTTTGTCCTGGGTCTGGCGCTGGGATTTGCGCTGTCCGGATGGCAGCCGTCTTTTCAAGGCGCGGTGGAAGCCTTCGCACCCATTGAGGAAACGCCGTTTGTGACAGCTCCGCCCGCCGATACGCCTTTGCCTTCCCAGGTGACCGTCCAAATCAACCTGTTCTCCATCTCGACACCCACGCCTGAACTATCGGCTGCCCCATCCGTTACACCTCCGCCATCCCTGGCGCCTGCGCCTGCCATAACATCAACGCCGCCGCCGGGTGAATTCCATATGGAAGTGATCCGAGGGCCGGGCATATCCGGCGCCGGCGGGGGAAAGCGCATTCTGATCTACCATACCCACACTTACGAAGCCTATAAGCCTACTGACGAAAACACTTATGTACCTACCGAAAAATGGCGTACCAAGGATAACCGGTACAACGTAGTGAGGGTCGGGGAGGAATTGACCAGTCTTTTGACGGCCGCAGGCTATACGGTCGTTCATGATACAACGGCCTATGAGCCGCCTGTGCTGGATACATCGTACACCCGCTCCTTGAAAATGCTGGAGGAGTCAGTAAGCCGCGGAGAAAAGTATGATCTGTACATCGACCTGCACCGGGACGCCTATTCCGCCGGCATGGCCAACCACAATACAGCCCAGGTAGGCGACCAGAAAATGGCCCGGCTGATGGTGCTTATCGGCAAAGGAACCGGGCAGACGGGGGTGGGTTATGATATGAAGCCCAATTGGGAGAAAAACCTGGCCATCGCCCAGGCCGTTACCGATTCCCTGAATGAACAGGTCCCGGAACTGTGCCGTCCGGTGAGGCTGAAGACTGGACGCTTCAATCAGCATATTGCCCCCACCTGCATCCTGATTGAGGCGGGGAACAACCAAAACACGCTGGAGGAAGTATTGGCCAGCATGCCTTATCTGGCAGATGCCATACGTTCCGCCCTGAACAGGCCGGCGCCGGCCGAGTGAGGCTTGCTTAAGCCAAAGGATGGGTCTATAATATCGGGAAAGGAGCATGCGGAGGAAGAGCGTCATGGTTTTGTCCCAGGGACCTGTGGGAATGTTTGATAGCGGCGTGGGTGGTATCAGCGTATTGCGTACCGCCCGCGTTTTGCTGCCCGGGGAGGACTTTCTGTATTACGGTGATACGGGCCATGCCCCTTATGGCACAAAGCCACCCGAGGAAGTAAAAACTTACGTGATCCGCATCGCGGAGCACCTGATGAAAAAGGGCGCCAAGGCAATCGTGATTGCCTGCAATACAGCCACCAGCGTGGCGGCGGAAACGCTGCGCGCCACGGCCAATATACCGGTGATCGGCATGGAGCCGGCGCTGAAGCCTGCCGCCCTTTTGCGCCATGGAGGCAGGATTTTGGTGATGGCTACCCCCGTAACGCTCCGGCTGCCCAAATTTCAGCGGCTGATGGGGCAGTATGGGGAGGGGGCGGTCCCCGTACCCTGCCCGGGCCTTATGGAATTTGTGGAGCGCGGCGAATGGGACGGAGAGGGTTTGCGAAATCATTTGAAGGGCCTTTTGGCCCCCTACAAAGACGAGTCTGTGGATGCGGTTGTGCTGGGCTGCACCCACTATATCTTCCTAAGGCAAATGATCCAAAGCCTGTTCCCGCCCAAGACGGCTGTTCTGGATGGCAACATCGGAACGGTGCGGCAACTGAAGCGCAGATTGGGCGAGGAAGGACTTGAGCGTCAGCGGCAGGGCGGGGGACAGGTTGCCCTGGAAACCTCGGGCGATCCCAGCGTGATGATACCCAGAATGGAGATGCTTTTGAATCTCCCCCTGGATCAATTTGACGCGCCGCAGACTGGACTTGCTTGAGTACGAAAGGATGGCATCATCATGGAACCATATGTGTTTGCATCGGGTGAAGCATTACGTGAATGGCTTATCAAGAACTGCCTGATAAGCAAGGGCATTTGGCTTTTGTTCGCGAAGGCCGGGGGACCAAAGACCATCGACCCCAACGAAGCGCTTAACGAGGCGCTTTGCTTTGGATGGATCGACAGCCAAATCAAAAGCGTGGATGACAGCACATATATGAAATACTGCTCTCCAAGGCGCAAGGGAAGCGAATGGTCGGAAAAGAACAAGGCGATGGTTAATGAGCTGGAAAAACAGGGCCGGATGACCGATCTCGGGCGCGCAAAGATGGAGGAAGCCAAGCAGGGCGGAACGTTCAAGCCAAAGGACAGACCCGTTATCACCCAGGAAATGATCGATGCCCTTTCCGTGCAATTGCAGGGTATTGAGCCCGCCTGTACGAATTTTGCAGCCATGTCCCCTTCCGTCAAGCGTACGTATGCGGCCTTGTGGCACGAAGGGAAAACGGAGGAGACACGGCGCAGAGCACTTGCGAAGATCACGGACAGGCTGAACAGGAACCTGAAACCCATGTGAAGATACGGGGCATCAAGAGAAAATCATGTCTTTTCTTTTTTCGCATTTTATGCTAAACTAATCCTTGAGTGTTCAAAAGGACGGGGTTTGCTGCCACGAAAAGCGGTATTTGCCCTGTTTGCGTAGCCAATTGCATAGGCGCCTTTTGGCGGCGCCGCGGCCACGGAAGAAAAATTTGCATAGCATAGGGGGAAAACACATGGCAGACTATCAAACTCCCGACATTCGGAACATGGCCCTCATGGGTCATGGCAGCGAGGGCAAAACCACCTTGACGGAGGCCATGCTCTTCGCTGCCGGCATCGTCGACAGGCAAGGCCGCGTGGAGGATGGCGCCGCCACCACCGACTTTGATCCCGAAGAAGTCAGGCGCAAGATTTCCGTCAGCGCCGCGGTGGCTCCCATTGACTGGGCAGGAAAAAACCTGAATGTGATTGACGTTCCGGGTTATTTTGATTTTATCGGCGAGATGATGGGTCCGCTTAGGGTAGTGGAAACCGCCGTTATCGTGGTGGGCAGCGTCAGCGGTATGGCCGTGGGCACGGAAAAAGCGTGGGCCTACGCGGGCAAAAACAAGGTGGGCCGCATGTTTGTTGTCAACCAGATGGACAGGGAGCATGCCGGCTTCTCCAAAGTGGCCGAACAGCTCCGCGGCGCATTCGGCTCCAGCGTGGTGCCTATGCTGCTGCCCATCGGTGAAGGCGCCGGCTTCAAGGGCGTGGTAAACGTTCTGGAAAACAAGGCATATGAAGGCGTTGGCAAAGCGCTGAAGGAAGTGCCCGTACCGGCCTTGATGAACGACCAGATCAACACCGCGCTGGAAGAACTGCCCGAGGC
>JAEWWY010000035.1 GCA_023458835.1 Bacillota bacterium | reverse complement strand
ATAGGGCGATCAGAACGGAGGGTTTACACTGCATATCCGCACGATTGTTACTGATTTGGATGATACGCTGCTGAACGACGAAGGGCAGATCTCCGCCTATTCCCTTTCGGTGCTCCGCCGCGCGATGGAAAAGGGAATCCGCGTCATTTTGGCCAGCGGCCGGGCGGGAGCCAGCATGCGCGCTTATGTGGATGCGGTGAAGTCTCCCGCCCCCTACATTGCCTGCAACGGCGGGCAGATCATTGATCCCAATGGGCACCGGCTGCTGGACGGTCTGCTGTTTACGGTGGAGGAAGCCAAGGCCTGTGCCCGGTTTGCCGAGGAGAACAATTTCTACGTTCATTCCTACGACGGCGATGCTTTCTACTATGCCGGTGAAAATGCCTATGGACAGGAATACAGCTATTCCGCCAACCTGAAGGGCATGCGTGTAGACAGGCTGTCGGAATTTATTTCGGCGCCCACCCCCAAGCTTTTATGCATAGGCGCGCCGGAATCCATATTGAAGCTGCTGGATAAAGCCCGCAGCCGCTTTAGGGATGCCGTATCGCTCAGCATCAGCAAGCCCGTCTTTCTGGAGATGACGCCTTCCGGCGCCACCAAAGGCAGCGCGCTGAAAAGGCTTGCCGCCTATGAGCCCATCATGCCGGAAACCACCGTAGCCTTTGGCGACAGCCTGAACGATATATCCATGCTTACATGGGCAAAATATGGCGTAGCCATGGAAAATGGGCGTCAGGAGCTGAAAGACATGCTGCCCCTTGTTTGTCCCCCCAACACACAGGATGGCGTAGCCAGGTACATTGCGCGCCATGTCCTGAAGGAGGATGTTTCCCAATGATCCAGGCCAAAGATTTCGCCGAATCGCTGCAATTGAAGGAGTTGTCCCCCTCCACAAGAAAGGAGTGGGATATCCGCACCACGGACCTGAACCGTCCCGGTATGCAGTTTTGCGGCTTTTACGAATATTTCGCCTACGAACGCCCCCAGGTGATCGGCAAGGTGGAAATGACTTATCTGGAAGCGCTGGAGCCTGAGCCCAGGCAAAAGATGCTGAAGACCTATTTCAGCTACAATCTGCCCTGCGTGGTGATCTGCCGCGGCATGACGCCTCCTCCCGACCTGATTGAGGAAGCGGCGCTCCGGGATATCGCGGTTTTCCAAACCAACATGGTCACCACCAAGTTCACTTTCAGCGCCATCAACTTTTTGAACCGCCGCCTGGCTCCCAGGATCACACGCCATGGCGTTTTGGTGGATGTGTACGGCGTGGGTGTGCTTTTGACCGGCGAAAGCGGCGTGGGCAAAAGCGAAGCCGCGCTGGAGCTGGTCAAGCGCGGGCACCAATTGGTGGCGGACGATGTAGTGGATATCTGCCGCGTCAGCGACGACCGCCTGACCGGCGAAGCGCCGGAAATGGTCCGCCATTTCATGGAGATCAGGGGTATCGGCATCATCGACATCCGGGCCATGTTCGGCGTAGGCTCGGTGATCGTCAACAAGTCCATCGATCTTGTAATGCACATGGAACAGTGGAATGAAAAAAAAGAGTATGACCGCCTGGGGCTGACAGAGGAGACGATCACCATCCTGGGCGTGAAGGTCCCCCATCAGATCATGCCGGTCAGGCCTGGCCGGAATCTGGCCATCATCATCGAGGTGGCAGCCAGGAACCTCAGTTTGAAGCGGCTTGGTTACAGCGCGGCTCACGAGCTGGACCGCCGCATGTCCGACATGATCGCCAGAAATTCCGGGAATGACTAATTCTTATACATAGGAAAGCGGGGACTGCTTATGGTGTACATCGGCATTGACCTTGGCGGCACGGGTATCGCCGTAGGAATCGTGGATGAAACGGGCAAAATTATTCAAAAGGGTTCCGCCCCCACCCTGGCCATGCGGCCTTATCAGGAAATTGTGAAGGATATGGCGGCTGCCAGCCTGGAAACGCTGAAGGAAGCCGGCCTGACCCTCCAAGACGTGCACAGCATTGGTATCGGCGTTCCCGGCATCGCCAACCCCGACACGGGCGTGGTGGTCTTCTGCACCAACTTAAGCTGGCACGATGTACCCCTGCGAGAGGAATTCCAAAAATACATCGACAAGCCCGTTTTTATTGATAACGACGCCACCGTGGCGGGTTATGCCGAAAGCGTGGCGGGCATCAGCGCGGGCTGCCAGTCCAGCGTATTCCTCACCCTGGGTACCGGGGTAGGCGGCGGCATTGTGATCAATGGCAAGCCCTGGAGCGGCTATCACAACGTGGGCAGCGAAATCGGCCATATCACGCTCGAACTGGACGGCGAGCCCTGCACTTGCGGCAACAAGGGCTGCCTGGAGCGCTATTGCAGCGCCACCGCCATCATCCGCATGGCCAGGCAGGCATTGCTTGTCCATCCCGAAAGCCTGATGATGGATATGTGCCGGAACAATCCGGAGAATGTGAACGGCAAGCTGGTGTTTGACGCCGCCAGGGAAGGCGATGAAACGGCGCTGAAGGTGTTCCGCCGCTATGTAAAATACCTGGCGCAGGCCATCAACACCATCGTAGCCTTCCTGGACCCGGAAGTGATCGTACTGGGCGGCGGCATCAGCAAGGCCGGCGATTTCCTGCTGGATGCGGTAAAGGCTGAGGTTCCCCAGTATCTGCTGTTCAAAACCATGCCCTACGCCAGGATCGAAATTGCCAGCCTGGG
>JAEWWY010000034.1 GCA_023458835.1 Bacillota bacterium | reverse complement strand
CGATTGCCCACTTGGGATGGGCCGGATGAATCATCCAGCTTGTTTCCCACTCATATTCGCCCTCTTCCTGTTCGCCAACCAATGGGGCTCCGTATTCCCAAAGGATTTCTGCGGCTGTCGTATATTGATCCATATGCGACAGGAATACCGTGTCTATGTCAGTATCCAGCGGATAGGACGGCGGCTCTTCACAACTGACGCATAGAATGGCGATACAGATCAATGCGAGACACAAGAATATTCTTTTCATTGGGCTTTTCCTTTCCAAGCGTTATATGCGTCAATACCGCGTTTGATCCATTCGTGATCTTCTTCCGGATCCCCATAACGATTTTCTGCTCCTGCTTCAAGGGCTTTGCCATATGCATTCAGTATCGTTCCAAAGTTCGGAGGCTTTCCCTCCGTAAGAGCGGCAGCGCCGCCCATCTGATACAGAAAATCGGAATGTACGCCCATGGCCGTTCCCAAATACCCATATGCGAAGTTGCCCAAATCTGCACGTTCTACCATTTCACCACGATAGATAAACTTCTTTTTCGGAATTTCCAGATTGGGAAACTGTTGACGCCAAGGTTCATCCACCTTAATGTCCCAGGGGCCTTTATGGTCTACCTGATCATAAAACCACCTATAGTTGTCGAAATTGGAAAGCAATCGCCCTATAGAGGACGGACCGCCATCGCCAACACTTCGGCTTTCAAACCCTGCAACGGCTTCGGCCAGTCTTTCATCGATTTCCTTAGTATAATCAGGGACTGTCCCGGGAACGGACTGTCCCGGGGACGATTCCCCCGTCACGAAAGGGATATGATCCCACGGCCTGTTCCGGTTACCCGTTCTATCTGCCGGGTGGATAATCCGGCGCTCAAAGGCTCCCGGTGCCGTGCTATTTTCTTCTTCTGTTCCGCTTCCATATCCACCGCCGGTGCCCTTCGTTTCCATTATACCGCTTCCATTGCCGCTTGCAAGAGGGGACATCCAATCAGAGGCAAAATCCACACTTTGCAAAGACGGCAGCCCGGCCCCGTACCGGAAATCATTGCCGGACTGCATATAGGCAATGTAAAGCGGGTCTGAAGTCACATCATAGGAGGATTTCTTTTGAAACGGCGGGTTTTCCGCCATCCTTCTCAGGTAATCCGCATAATCCGCTTCAATCATCCAATAGGGCTTGCCGCCCATGCGCTGGTAATACCGGTCCGTGGGCGTTCCATCCGCGGAAACCATGCCCAACTGCGCGGCATTGGCCCTGAGGTCGTTCCATTCATCCGTATAACCGGCATAAGGCTGCGGCCTGGTGCTTTTGGGGACCTCCTCCCCGATGGCAAATGGCGGATAGGTTCCGTTCCCCATCGCTTTCAATCCGGCCTCCAGCTTTTGGAGTTCCCCTGCGCCTGTACCGGGAACCGCGCTGCCGGCCTGTGATACCGGTGGATTCTCCGCAAGCAGCCTCTTGTAATCCTCGGCATCCGCTTCCATCATCCAATAGGGCTTTCCGCCCCTATACCGGTAATACTGATCCGTGGGCAGGCCATAGGCGGAAGCCATGCCCAACTGCTCCGCGTCGGCCCTGAGGGCGTTCCATTCAGCCCCGTGGCCGGCATAAGCATGGGGTACGGCGCTTTGCGGCTTCCCGCCCCCGCTTGAGAATACATTCGGTGAAGCGTAGCTGGGCGCCGCTTGCCCCGCCTCCATCCGTTCCTTGTTTTTCTTCCATTCCCCAAACGTCATTGGCATATGCGTATCTCCTTGTCTGATTTTATATTGTCCCGGAAACAGGCGGACACGGTTCGCCCGCCCTGATGTGTATGCCATTACAATATTGCTTCCTTTTCAGATTTCTGCGCCTGGGACTGCGCCTGGATCAAGGCATCCGTATCGATCCCCGCAGCGCGCAAAGCCATCTCCATTTCGCGCACTTTCTGCTTCAAAGCGGTCACCTCCTGCGCTGATTGGGTTTCCTTCAGCAGCGTCAGGGTGCATTCGTGCAGGGTGCCGTATCCCTCAAAGGTTCCCAATTGCGCCCCTGCGTCGTCCACCAGCGTAAGAGGCTGACCGTTCAGCACGGCGTCCTCCTCCGCGGTCAGCGCCCTGGATAAGCGTATCCGTAAGGACGGGCGTTTCTGATCCTGCTCATACAAAAAATCTTCAAAAGCACTTAAAACCTGAATCTCTGTTTCCCCGGCAACAATTTTCATATCTATTCTCCTTATCCTATGCGTCTCCAGATATAGACGGCGACATACGGCTGCATATTGTTATGCCCCCAGCCGCTGCCCGTGTAGCCGATGTGGTCGTTGTTCGGGTCAAAGTTGTCATTGGCCAGGTTCTGATTCGCACTGTAGAAGTCGGCTCGGGAAGCGTTGGTCTGGTATGACCAGGCTTTCAGATGGTGGTTGTGGGAAGGCATTTCGTTGGCGGAAAGAGTGTGGTATTTCGCGCCGCCGGTCTGCCCGGCATAGTACCATTCGCCTTCCCCCTCGCTTACACCCACCAGAACGCGCCCGACGGCATACCGCTCCCAGGAGCCGCCGAAAAGGCTGCCGGGATTGGTGGCGCTGGTAGACATATAGATGCTGCCCACCGGGTAAACCAAATTCAGGACAGCGGCATATGAGGACAGGCCGCCCGCCGTATTGGCGTAGTTCACGCTAAAATTGGAAGGATTGTACACATACATGTTCGTTCCGTCCGATCCGCCCCAAAGCCACGGCGGCTGCCCGCCCTGGCCGGACCAGTTCATATTCATTCGCACTCCGCCTATACGCAAAGGATAGGCATCGCCGCCCACAGGAACATATACTCCGGCATGGTTATGGCTGGCCGGCGCCGCCCCGGCCTCCGCCGGCGTGTGCGTATGCGCGAAATCTGTAATATTTGCTTTTGTGTGCGTGTGGCTGGCCGGGGCGGCGCCCAGGTTTGCCCGCGCTGCCGATGCGCTCGCCGCTCCCGTTCCGCCGTTCGCTACGGGGATGATATCCGTGTTCTTCCGATACCGCTGGTCCAGCGTCTGCCCGTACTGCCTGATGGGCTTGTTTTGATGGACCTCAAACCCGTCGTTCGCCGCGTACCCGAATAATGCCGCCCTTTCCTTTTTGTACGCATTGAACAGGCATGACGATGTGCCTATGTCCTCGATCCATTCCCCTTGATCCACATTTGACCATAGCTCATCCCGCACAAGGATGCGAACCTGGTACTCCTTGTCCGCGGCGATAGCTCCGCCGCCTATGACGGCGGCCACGCCGTCGGACACATTCCCGGCGTCGGCCCAATCCCCGGTTGGCATCTGCCTATAGAAAACGCGGCGGTATACGAGGCTGTTGTCGCCGTTCACGCTGTTGAAATTCAGGTCGGGGATCACTTTGATGTATGTTCCCGTATCCAATGCGCTCCCGGCCGAGCTGGACCTGAACGCCTGCGATCCATTGGCGTTGGGCAGCGTATAATCATACACCGTTACGGCTTTTGCCGCGCTGGCTGTTCTTCCGCGGCTGTCGGTGACGGTAACGGTGAAGGTATTTGACCCAAGCTTGCTGAGAAACGGTGTCGTAAAGCTGTATAAGCCGCCTGACAGTACCGCGTTTCCCGCGGCGTCGCCGGATACAATCATCGACGCGACTGTGCTTCCCTGGGCGCCTGCGCATGCGGCGTCCAGTTTCACCTTGCTTTTGCCCTTGACAAAAGACAGCCAATCCCCGGGTATGATCCCGCGCACATGCACAGGGGCGTTCAGGGTGATGGCGGGCACCACATCCGCCGGCACGTTGATGGCAATGGATTGCGACTTCGATCCCATGAACGTGCTCCCCTGATATGCCTCCACCGTTATTGTGCCGGCGGAGGAAACGGCATTGGGGATCCATGATGCGGGGAAGGAAATCACATCGTCGTAATCCCCGGCGGCCAGTGCATGGGCATCGCCATATCCGCCGATGGAGAATAGAACTTTATAGGTCAGCGGCGGAACGGGCGCAATCACCACCCTGATGCCCGCGTTGGCGTTGACCGGACCGGAGGGGTCAAGGGTGAAATCCACATCGTTTCTGTAAATTTCATTGCTTTCCTTCCACCCGGATTCTATGCCGAAGCTGTCCACAGACTGTATCCGGTATTTTTTCTTTTCCCCGCGGGCGATCCCCGGGGTGTCGGCGGCCGGGCTGCCGCTTACCGTTTTTAGCTGCGCCCAGGAGCCATAGCTTCCATTTTTGGGCTTGACGGCATGCTGGATGCTGTAATGGTCCATGTTTCCGTCGGCGTCCCCCTGCCCGCCAAAGACCAGGCTTACGTTCCCGGATTCCCATATGACGGGCCCGGCGGTAAAGGCCGTCGGCGGCGTGGGCGCGCTGTTTTTGCGTATCACGTTGCTTGGCGCCCAGGCGCTTGCCGTACCTTCCCCGGATATGGTCCGTATGCGGTACCGCTGATACCTCCCCCTTACAAGCGCCGGCGTGTCCGTAACGCCCCCGCTCCCGGCGCTTGTAACCACCGGAGACGGCCCGATGTTCGCATACGCCCCGTCCGCCGCGTTCAAAACCTCCGCCTCGGTATTTCCGGTTACGTATTGGATGTCATACCGGTTGATGGCAATGCCGCTTCCGGTTGCGCCGGACCAGCCCAGGGAAACACTCCCCTCAAAAACGGCGGGCGACGCGGTGAACGACGCGGGCGCGGCGGGAGCCGCCGCCATGTACACATGCCCGGAGGCCGTCATGCCCGCCGCGTCCCAATTTTGCGTACCCGCGGCGTCCTGCGCCACCAGGCCGTAGGCAATGGCGTCCCCTGCCTTTGCGCCTTTTGCATGCAACTGCGCCCTTGTGTAGGATGCGTCGGACGCATTGCCCAGCCATACCCAATCCGCGTCCAGCCATGCCCAGCCTACCGC
>JAEWWY010000033.1 GCA_023458835.1 Bacillota bacterium | reverse complement strand
CTGTTATACAGGGAGGATATCCTCAAGGAGATGGGCAGGGAGGAACCCTCCACTGTGGCGGAACTGATCGACCTTTTGCAGGCGGTGAAGAAAGCTTATCCCGACATGATCCCCATGACCAGCCCCCTGAATGTGTGGAGCCCTACACTTTTGAGCCCCTTCGGTCTGCATAACGAATGGATTGATGTGGATGGGCAGCTTGTACACCGCAGCCAGCACCCCAATGCCAAGGCATATGTGTCCCTGCTGCGGGAACTGTATGAAAAGCAGTTGATCGACGTGGATTTTCCCATTCTCAACCAGACGGTGGTGCAGGAGAAGTTTTCCACCGGCAAGGCCTTCTCTTATTTGAACTATATCTATACCCAGGGCGAATTCTTTATGCCCGTGCTTTTGCAAAACTTCCCGGGGGCAACGGTGGAAATGATTGATCCCCTCGTTGGAGAAAACGGGGAAAAAGGCTTTGACACCTCCGTGAAGATGAAGTATGTCAGTTGTATTCCCAGGGCTTCCAAGAAGGCTGTGGATGCGGTGAAATTCATGAACGCAAAAATGGATACGGATACCTTCCGGTTTTTGACCATGGGCACCGAGGGTGTTACCTACAACAAGGAAGGGAACCGTTACACGCCCATCATGCCCATCTTTTCCGAACTGCGCAATACCGCCTATTGGTATATGAACGGCATGGACGAATACAACTATCCCGATTACTGGCTGGCCCGCCTGCGCCGCAACGAGTATGTGGGCGGTACCTTTGATATGATGAACGCGAACTTTGCGGCATATGACAGCCCCAATCCTGCCGCGGCAAAGCCCTCCATCGATTCCTTCGCCGAGTATGAGACTTTCGCCGCCAACCTCCTGTCCGACGGCATTATACAAATTGTTGCCGGTACCAGGGATCTGGATTATTACGATGCTCTGGCCAAGGAATGGCTGGCGGAGGGCGGAATGCAAATGACGGAGGATGTCAACGCCTGGTACGCCACAAGGAAAAAGTAAGCGGGCGGTTCGCCTGCGGACATATTTTTCAAAAGACCCGAGGGAGTAACCTTACCCAGGCGGCGCATGCGCCGCCTGGGTAAGGCGCGAAAGCAATGGAGGTGTGCGTGTTGAAACATGCCGGTTATCAAAAAGAGGTCCCTGTATATGGCGAGTATGACGTGCTGGTGGCGGGCGGCGGCCCCTCGGGTCTGTGTGCCGCTGTGGCTGCCGCGAAAAGCGGCGCCCGGGTCGCCTTGATCGAACGCTATGGCACGCTGGGCGGAAACCTTACCATAGGGCACGTCGGCCCCATCATGGGCCGTGTGGCGTCCGGCACGTTGGGGGCATATGTCAACCATATGGCAGGGACAAAGCTGCCCATCAATAGGGTGGCGCCGGATCTGGAACGGATGAAAACAGGCCTTACCGAATGGGTCATGGGGGCCGGGGTGGAGATCTCGCTCCAAACCGCCGCAGCCGATATCATTATGGAGGGAGAAAGGATTACCGGCATTATCGCCGCCACGCCGACGGGGCTTCAGGCGTTCATGGGGCGCGTTGTGGTGGATGCCACGGGAGACGGCCTTGTGGCCGCCCTGGCAGGCGCGCCCTTTGAGATGGGCCGGTCCGGAGACGGGCTTTTGCAGCCCGTATCCCTTATGTTCTCCCTGGGAGGGCTGGATGATAGCAAGATCGTGCAGGAGGGGAACAACACATTTGATCCCCTCACCCGCAGCGACGCGTTCAAAGAGGCGGCGGTCGAGGCCAGCAGAACAGGGCTTTTGCCTCAGCCGGTTTCCCTGGTGCGCCTGTACCGTACCTATCGGGAAAATGAATGCTATGTAAACGCCACCCACAAAAATTTTGTAAACGGTACCGACCTGCGCCAGATTGCAGAGGCGGAGCGGGAACTGCGGGCACAGATTCCCTGGGTGATCGAGTATTTGCGCAAGCATGTACGCGGCTGCGAAAACGCCTACCTCCTCCACAGCTCCGACACCCTTGGCGTGCGGGAAAGCCGGCGGGTGCAGGGGGAATACGTGCTCCATGAAAAGGACCTCCGTGCCGGCAGAAAGTTTGAAGATGTTGTGGTGCACAATGCCAACTTCTTCTTCGATGTTCATGGCATGAAGAGCGGAGGACAGGACAGCGTTGAGCAAGTGCAGGATTATGATATCCCCTATGGCTGCCTGGTGCCTAAAAAGGTGGAGGGGTTGCTGCTGGTGGGGCGCTGCATTTCCGGCACCCATTTGGCCCATTCCTCCTACCGGGTGATGAACATTGTCATGGCAATCGGCCAGGCGGGCGGCGTGGCGGCCGCCCTTGCCGCCAGGCAGGATGTGCTGCCCCGGCAGTTATCCTACCGGGCAGTGCAGGAGCGGCTTACGGAAATGGGCGTTGACTTATTTTCATGACCCGGGGGAGAGAAGAAAAAAGGGGCTGCCGTGCCGGAAAAGACTTTCTGGCACGGCAGCCCTGTCGCATATGGCCCGGCTTCGTATCATATCCGGGCGAAAGGAACCATATCCACATCCCCGTCCTTCAGCCTCGACAACAGCAGCATCACCCTTTCCACAGAACCTTCCTCTGCCATGCGGCCTGACTTGACGGAAAATTCCGTGTCCACGCAAAGCGCAATGGCTGATTGCAACTGGCCGGCTGTATACGCCGCCGCCTGCTTTGCCGCGCGCTCTACGGCGAAAGGGGGAATGCCAAGGCGGCTCTTGATATCCATGGGGGAAGCGTTGCTTTCCCTGAGTGTTTTATAGTGGAACAAAATGCGGTACTGTCGCAATATCATGGCCAGGATGGCAAACCGGCTGCCCCCGGTGCGCAGCATGTTTTCAAACAGGCTGAAAGCCTTGGGCGTTTTCCCTTCCACCAGCGCGTCCACCATATCAAACACCGACGCTTCCAGCGAGCGGGTGGCCACCGCCTGGATATCCTCCGCCGTCACCTGCGGCCGCGCTCCAGTATGGGCGGAAAGCTTTTCCATCTCACCCCGGAGCAGCGCCGCGTCCTTGCCCACAGTAAAGGCAAGGCTGGAGGCCGCAGCAGGGGAAATCTCCTTGCCCAATGAGCGCAGCGTTTGAATGATCCAGCGGTTCAATTCCTCGTTATCCAGCGTGTCAAAAAGAACGGCGGCTCCATGCTTTTTGATGGCGCCATACAGCTTCCGCCTGGCGTCGGCCTTTCCTTTTTCATAAAACACCAGGCAGGTGAAAGGCGGTATGCCGGCCATATAATCGCAAAACGCCTGGGTCTGGTCGTCCGCCTCCGGCGCTTCCTCCCCTTCCTCGCCGCCTTTGCGGGAGGGGCGCAAAAGGGCGCATTCCCTGACCAGCACCAGCCGCTTGTCCGCCATAAAGGGCAGCGTTTCCGCCGCGGCCTTCAAGACCTGCAGGGAGGGGTTCTCCAGCACTGTTTCATTCAGCGCCTCCATCCCCGCGGGCAGCAATGCTTTGCGCAGTTGCTCCAGCGCCGACTGCTTGATATACTCCTCCACGCCTTCCATCAAATACAGGGAGCCGGTCTGTCCGGCCTTTACAGCCTTGAAAAAATCTGTATGGTTCATGGTGCTACTCCTTCAAAAAGGGATGGACCTGCCACGTATCGCGTCTAATAAGCAATGTGACGGCTCCCGATTGGTCTGTTCTGTACAGCGGGATTTTTTTCTCCGACAGCCTTTCCAATGTCTTTAAGGAAGGAAGCGCGCCCAGGCCGGCACAGCTTAAGAGTGCCACCTTAGGATCGACCGCGATCAAAAAATCATTATACATGCTGTTGGCACTGCCGTGATGGGGCACCTTCAATATGTCCGCCCGTGAGGCAGCGTACATTTCATATTCCCCGGTGATGTCGCCGGTGGTAAGTAAGCTTACGCCCTCCATTTGAAGGTGGGACACCAGGGAGGATTGATTGGCATCCTGTCCTGGCCGGACCGTACCCGCCCTGGGCCAAAGCACGGTAAGCTTGGTGCGCGGGCTTTTAAGCGCATCCCCCGCATGCAATGTTTTGACAGGGATGCCCGCATCGCGGATCATGGCCAATTGCATCATTCCTTGCGCATCCGGCAGGGCGGCTTCCGCTCCCTCCGGGATATACACGCACCGGATATCGATTTCTTCCTTCAGCAGCCGCGCAAGCCCGCCGGCGTGATCCAGGTGCAGGTGGGTCAGGATCAGCGCGTCTACGCTTCGCCCTTCGCCGCGCAGGTAATCGGCCACCTCCGCCCCCGTCTCTCCCGTATCGATGACAGCGGTGTACGCGCCATCCTCCAGGATAGCGGCATCCGCATCGCCTGCGCTGAACTGAATATAGCGGACATCGCGGTTGGCCAAAATCTGTCCGCCGCCCACGGCAAAAACCGCCGCCGCCAAAAGCAGGAGCACCCGCCGCCTTCCCCGGCAAAGCACATAATGGGAAAGCAGCAGCAAAAACGCGAGGCCCCCCAGGGTAACGATTAAGGCGGGGGAGGCGACTTTCACCGCCATGCCGGGGATATCCGCCGCCGCGCCGACCGTGTATAGCAGCGCATCCGTAAGCCATCCGGCCAATGTTCCCATCGCTTGACCGATGATGCCCAAGGGGCTGGAGATCAGCGCCAGCAGAAAGGCCAGCATCAATACCGCCGTATAAGGGATCACCAGCAGATTCACGAAAATGCCCAGCAGTGAAATCTCGTTATACCAGGCGGCCAACGGGAGCGCCACGCCGAGCTGCGCCGTAAGGCCCAGGGCGGGCAATGTTTTTATGTTTTCCCACTGCCGGTGAAGATACCGCTGGATACGGCCATGCACGCTTTGCTTCCTGCCTGGAAAATGCTTCTTCTGCCATTGAAGAAGCGGTTCACCCAAAGCCAGCATCCCCAGAACAGCGCCAAAGGAAAGCTGGAAACCGGAGGAGAGAAGGTCCAGCGGCTTCACTAGCAGCAGGAGGAGGGCGGCGGCGGAAATGGAAGTAAGGGGATCATAAGCCCGTCCAAGGGGCCTGGCGCCAAGGTATGCCAGGAACATCAGCGTGGAGCGAAGCACCGGCGCGCTCATCCCCGTCAGCCAGCTATAGGCGGCCAGAAAGGCGGCCACGATAAAAAAGCGCACCTTGGGGCTTAATTTGAGCAACTTCAGCAGCCATACCGCCATAGCGGCCAGGCAGGCCACATGCAGCCCGGAAATGGACAGCACATGGGCTGTGCCGGTGATGCGGAAATCTTCCCTTGCCTCCTCAGGCAACGGATCATCCGCCCCCAGCAGCATCACCGAGGCCAGCGCCGCCTTGCCGCCCATCGTCTTATACAGAGCCTGTGTCAGCGCGGCGCGAAGCGTGTAAGAAACGCTTCCATCCCATATGCTTTGGGGCGGAGTGACGTGAAGGCCGTCCTGCCCGTACAGGCAAACCGGTATGCCCCGCTGCTTTAAGTACAGGTCAAAATCAAAGCCATGGGGGTTTTGCAGGCCTCCCGGATGATAGAGCTTTCCGGAGAAGGCAACGCGGCTGCCGTTTTCAAGGGGCGGGGACGTTTCCTCATCCCTGGCATAGAACGTCCAGTAGGCGTTCCCCGAAAGGCTTAATCCGTCCATGGTCACATGGGAAAGCGTGCAGGCAACCTGGCCGTTTTCCTTCTGCCGCACCCGGCCGGACACGGTCCCCGTAAAAGCATAGCTCCCCTCCGGGGGCCGGATGGGGTTGGCGCTCAGGGAAGCCAGCACAAGCCCCAGAAAGAAGAAGGCGGGAAATACGCCCGATGCTGCTTTCCGGCCCGACAGGAACCATGCAAGCGCCAGCAGGCCGGCGGCAAGCAGCCCCCATGCCCACAGCCACTGGAAGGGGCGGGAGGCGCCCAGCAGAACCCCCGCGCTATAGCAGAGGGTAAAGCAAACAAGGGGCCGGGCCGCAAAGAAGGGGAGGGGGCGCTGTTTTCCCGGAAGATGGGGGGAGCCATCCATGGACGCTTCACTTCCCGCTGTCAAAGCGTATCAGCATATCGGCCTTGGCCAGAGTGGTTTCGGGGAAGATGGCCGCCGCTTCCTTTAAAAGCGTTGCTTCATCCACATCGGGCCGCAGATGGGTAACGATCAGCCGCCCGGCGTTGGCATCCCGGGCCAGCTCCGCCGCCTGAAAGGCCGCCATATGGGGGCTGCTTTTCTGCCATTGAGACCGTAAAAAGCATCCGTCCGCCAGCAGCACCGAAACGCCTCGATAAAAATCCGCAAGCTCCGGAAGAACGGTGGTATCGCCCGTATAGCCGAAGGAGCCGGCGCGAAAGCCCACCGCGGGGACCGGATGGCGGGCCGGGCCGCACGCAATGGCAAGGTTGCCGGCCTGAAGCGCATCCCCAGCCTTGATCCAATGCATGCAAAAAGACTCCGATTCCGCCAGAAATCTGATCACCGGGGAATTGTCATCCCGCGGCGCGTATACTGGAAGAGGCTCCACCTGATCCTGCTGGCGGCGGATATCCATATAGTACCGGAACGCCATCATATCCGAGCAGTGATCCCCATGGCTGTGGGAAAGGAGCACTGCCGTGAGCCGGGCCGGATCGAGCCTTGTCATCAGCCGGGAAAGCACACCGGGGCCGCAGTCCATCAAAACCCGGTCGTCTCCCTCGGATATCAGATAGCCGGAACAGGTGCCTCCTGCGGCAGGATACGGGCCGTTGCAGCCCAGAACACGGATGTCCATCGCGTTGCCCTCCCGCTTTTTCCTCATTGTACCATAGCGCCGGTACCGGCACAAGTGAAAGGCAGAAAGGCAGGGCAAGCGCATTTAGCTCCTAAAAAGCACCAGTTCAAGGAAAGGGAGGTTGAGGGAGGCACGAAGCATTTTTCTACGGGCACTGATCTTCTTGGGGGTGGGGGTATTCTGGAGGCAGGAAAGCGCGGTTTTTCTAAGCACGGATAGATTCAATGGCGAGT
>JAEWWY010000032.1 GCA_023458835.1 Bacillota bacterium | reverse complement strand
GACAACGGCGTAGGCATCAACCCAAAGCGCCTTTACGACCTGCAAAAGCAAATTGCCGATCCGGAGGATATGAAGGGAAGCGTCGGCCTGCAAAACATCTACCGCCGGCTGAAGCTGCGCTATGGGGAAAACGTCAGCCTGACGCTTCAAAACGCCCAGGACCGCGGGATGATCGTGAGCATCCGCATCCCGGTGCAGGGGGGTGAAAACGCATGCTACGGGTGATGCTGGTGGATGACGAGCCCTTGGCGCTGGAGGGCCTTGCGCTGCTCATCGACTGGAAGCAGGAAGGCTTTTTGGTCTGCGCTTCCTTAAAAAGCGGCGCCGACGCATTGGCATCCCTTTCCATTGCCAAGCCCCATCTGATTGTAACGGATATCCATATGCAGGATATGGATGGCCTGACCCTCATGGCAAGCGCCCGGGAGCGGGGGTATGAGGGCTCCTTTATTGTCGTCAGCGGGTACAGCGATTTTGAATACGCAAAAAAGGCCATGCGCCTGGGCGTGGCCGGTTACCTGCTCAAACCCATCGACCCAAATGAGGCTTCCCAGGTGCTGGAGCAGGTGCGCAAAGAGCTGATCGATAAGGAGCTGAAACACAAGCTGCCTTTGGCCGCTTATCAGCAGGCCGTTACAGTGCTGCTCATGGGGCAGCCGCCCAAGCAGCAAGCGCTGCCGCAAGGTACATGGCAGCTTTTTACCTGGGGGATGCCGCTCCCTTATGATGTGGTTTCAACCATCCTGGAAGGGTTTGCGGATACGGGTATACAGGCGACCACACACATTGTGGACGATAAGGAATGGCTCGTTCTGCATGCCAAGGATGCGCCGGACAAAGCGATGATTGATGATTTGCACCAAACGCTGCGGTTGAACCACAGGGAGCTGCTGTCAAGCCCCCAAACAAATGAAGGGCCGCGCCTTTTGGACCTCCGCCTTGAAATATGCGCCCAACTGGACGATTGCAAAAAGGAGCTGGTGCGCCGCGTGCAGGCGCTGGCAAACGCTGTTTCCCTTTTGCAGCATGAGGAATTTGACCGCCTGGCCGAATCGCTGCAGTCTTTTTGCGCGCTGCGGGGCAGCGCCATAAAAGCCCAGGCATACGAGCTTTTTCACGCCCTGTGCGAGCAGCAGCTTGCGGGGGATCCGGATAAGCTGGGCCGGCTGCTGCTCCATCCCGCGCGGGATATCGAGTCTTTGGGCCGGCTTGCCATGCAGCTTCTGACCCCGGCCTTGGAGCGCATCAGCGATCAAATCGCGGCGTATGCGCAGGCGCATCACGCGCAGCGCCTGACGCTGGGCATGGTAGCCGCGGCGCTGAATTACAATGCCACCTACCTCGGCCGCGTGTTTCGCGAGGAAATGGGCATAGGCTTCTCCGCCTGGCTCAATAGCCTCCGGATTCAAAATGCCGCAAAAATGCTGGTCCATTCGCGCATGCCCGTCCACATGATCGCGGGCCTTGTGGGATACCCGCAATACAAGCGGTTTTTAAAGCATTTCAAACGGGAATACGGCCAGACGCCCCAGGAATACCGTCAAACGCTCACCCCTTGACGCTGCCTATGCTGAGCCCCACCACAAAATAGCGCTGCAAAAGAGGGTAGATGGCCAGTATAGGGGCGGCAGACACCACGGTAATGGCGGCGCGGATGGTAATAGGCGTGGTAAGGGTAGTGGAAGCCAATGCATCGGCTGCGGTCATGGCGGCGTTGGCACTGTTGGTGGTGGTGGCCAGCTTCATCCTCAGCAGGTATTGCAGGGTGTGCAGCTTGGCCTTGCTGGCGTTGTACAGGTGCGTATCAAACCAACTGTTCCAGGCGCCGACGGCCACAAACAGGGCTACTGTCGCCAGCACCGGCATGCACAGCGGGAAGATGATGCGCCAGAACAGGTACAAGTCCCCCGCGCCGTCAATGCGGGCCGATTCCACCATTGCCTCGGGCAGGTTCAAAATGTACGTCCGTATCACGATCATGTTGAAGCAGCTTATCATGGTGGGAATGATATAGACCCAGAAGGACTTGGATAGCTGGAGCGTATTGTTGATCAGCAGGTAGTTGGGAATCAGGCCCGCGTTGACATACATGGTCAAAACAAACATGGTGGTAATAAATTTGCGCAGCACATATTCCCTGCGGGAAAGGGCGTAAGCCAGCATGGACGTCAAAACAATGTTCAGAATGGTCTGAATGACGGAACGGGCTACGGTGATGAACAGCGCCGAAAAAAGCGTTTCATCCACAAAGATGGTTTCATAGCTTTTTAAGCTGAACACCCGCGGCCACATTTTGATGCCGCCCCGCACGGCATCCGTCCCATCGTTGAAGGAGAGGGCCACCGTATTGATCACGGGATACAGCGTAACAAGCATCAGCACGCACATGCAGGCGGCGTTTATCATATCAAAGGTCCTATGGCGGTGAAAATGCTTGATTCTTGTGGAAATATTGCTCATCGTACCACCCTTCTTTCCTGGAAATAGGCTTTTTCGGTACGGTCCTGTATGTTTACAGCAGGGTGCTTTCGTCAAACCTTTTAACAAGAAAGTTGGCGGAAAGCACCAGCACGATGGATACGGTGCTCCTGAACATGCCCGCGGCGATGGCTCGGCTGTACTGCCCTTTGGTAATGCCGTATTTCAGAGCAAAAATATCAATGGTCTGGGACCAGTCCATCACCAGATTTTGACCCATCAGGTACTGTATTTCAAACCCGGCCTCCAGCAGATGGCCGATGTTCATAATCAATAAAACCAGGAACGTGGATTTGATGCCCGGCAGGGTGATATGGAGCATGCGCTTGAACCGCCCCGCGCCGTCTATTTCAGCCGCCTCGTACAATGCGGGATCGATGGCGGACATGGCCGCAAGATAGATGATGGTATTCCATCCGCATTCCTTCCATACGTTGATGGCGCCTACCACCCACCAGAAATACTTTCCCTCGCCCAGGAAGAACACCGGCTGCTTCACAAGCCCCAGCTTGACCAGCAGCTCATTGATGATGCCATCGCTGGCAAAAACGTTTTGCGCCAGCCCCACAACGATGACCCAACTCAAAAAATGGGGCAGATACGTTACGGTCTGCACCGTGCGCTTGAAACTCTTTCTTCTGATCTCATTCAGGAAAAGCGCCAAAATGATCGGAAATACAAAACCGAACACCAGGTTGATGGTAGCCATGGCAAAAGTATTGCGTATGCTTCGTATAAACTCCGGGCGGCTGAACAGCCACCGAAAGTTCTCCATACCGGTCCACGGGTTTGCAAACAGCGGTATGGCCGGGTCATAATCCATGAAAGCGGTGATCCAGCCCCAAAGCGGGGCATAATTGAACAAAAGAATATATAGGAGCATTGGCACCGACATCAGCATCAGTTGCCTCTGCTGCAAAAGCAGCCTCCATTTGGAAGCTGGGCGGACGGCTGCCGGCTTTGCGGTGGAAAGCGTTGTAGCCCGGGCGCTGCGCAAAGGGAACACCTCCCTTGTCTTGATGAAAAGTGCAGGCGGCGGGAGGGAAGCCTCCCTTCCGCCGCCTTTCTGTTCGTGGAATTACTTGTTCTTCTCCACCAGCTTGAGCACCTGCTCCTGCATGAAGTCCACAAAGTCGCTGATCGGGATCTCTTCCACGCTCTTCACAAACGCATCCCACTTGGCGTCGAATTCCGCGGGATCCGCCATAATGATCTGCGGCAGATCACGGCGCTGTGTATCCTGGAAGGCGATCTTGGCATCGTCGGCATCCTGGTTCACAGTGGTGTCGATCTGCCAGGCCTCGCCATAGGGCGCCAGCTCAATGGGATCATTGAAGAAATCCAGGGGCATCTTGTAGTTATAGTGGCTCAGGAATTCCTTGTCGTATTCCCGCATCAGGTCGAAGTAGATTTCGGGCTGACGGTTGGGATCCCAATAGTTGCCGTCATCCATGATCCCCTGCTTCTTGGGCAGGCTCTCGTTCAGGGCGCGGGCGGTATTGGCGTTGCGCCACACGGCATTGGCGGCATTGTCCCTCTGTTCCTGGGTCCTGAGCATGCGGCCGTTTTCCACATAGTAGTCTTCGCCTTCCACGCCCCAGGTCAGCAGCTTCTGCCACTGGTCATCCAGCAGCCGTTCCATCATGGCGATCAGGCGCTCCGGATATTTGCAGTTGACGGAGATCCCGAAGCCGCGGTTGACATTGATGACGGTTCCGTTCAGATAGTGCTCCTCGATCTCCTTGCCGTCCACATATTGCGGGTCAAACACAATGGGCAGACCCTGGTAGGTGTTGGCGGCCATGCTGGCGGTATACAGCGCGTCGGTAGCATTCTGGAAGTTCCATGTCTGGTCGAACATGCCCAGCACCGTGCCGCTGGAGAGCTTGGCGATATATTGGTCATAGTTCATCACGAAGGTATCCTGGGAAATGTAACCCTTGTGGTAGAATTCGTTGAGCTTTTTGTAGTAGTTCTTGGCATAGGGCTGGATGACATAGGGGCTTACCTTGTAGTTGTCACCCAAATCCACGATGACGTCGCCGTCATTGGGGCGGCCCATCAGGTGCTGCACGGGGTTGAACAGGCAGAAGGCCCGCCAGCCGTCGCACAGGATGGAAAAGCCCGTATAGGGGGTGCCGTTGGCGTCCTTGGGATTGGCCTGGATGTAGCGCTCAATCAGATCAAAATACTGGTCAAGGGTCTTGATTTGGGGGTAGTTGTCCCAAGCCAGCACCTGCTTCTGAATGAAAAACGCGGGACCGTTGACATAGTTGTAGCCATAGCCCTGGGTGTTGTAGTAGCGGCCATAGTTGGGCAGCACAAACAGCTCGCCCTTGTCGTTGAGCAGCCGTTTCAAATACGGCTCAATGTATTCATAGAGGTTGGGGGTCTTTTCCTTGGTGATGTAGGGCATCAGGTCGATGAGCGCGCCGGCTTCGATCAGCGTTTCGCTGTTGCCGCCGTCCATCAGGTCGGCGTAGTCCTGGCCGGCGATCTTGATGCCCAGGGTTTCCCGAAGGTCGCCCGCCAGGAACTCGAACTCGAACTCGATGCCGAATTCCTCTTTGATCTTCTTGAAAATCTTGTTGTCGGAGGTGGGTTGGTCTCTGGCCTCGCCGACAAACACCGTCACTTTGATAGGTTCCTCTTTGCTTTGGGCCAGCGCGGGAATGGTGATCAGCGTCGCCATCATCATAAGCGCCAGCAGCAGGGCAACCAGCTTACGCATACAGGTTTCCTCCTCTTGTTATTGGGCTTGGGCACAGCCCTCTTTCCTACATAGGAGCATAGCATATACAAAAACAATGCGAAATGTCCGCAATCGTACTATCTACCGGAGAAACTATAGCTGACAAAATTCACCATTCAAGGATACGGTATTCCCCCGCCAGCATCAGCATGCAGAAAAAATACAGGCAGTTGTCATAGTAGCGCCGGTCTCCCGTGCGCGGCGGCGTATCCCAGA
>JAEWWY010000031.1 GCA_023458835.1 Bacillota bacterium | reverse complement strand
TGTTTTTTCATCTATGGAGAGCTGAAGTTCTCCCTGGGCGATCCGCTTGCTGATGCCGGTAATATACAGGAGGTTCTTCTTTAAATACCGTATGACGTAAATGGCCAGTGTGGTCAGCATCACGGTAATGAGCGCCACAATGGCAATGGAGCTTGCCGTGGTATTGCCGATCTGCCCTTGAATGACTGTTTTTCTATCCTGGGCATAGCTTTCCAGCAGCTCTGTCATCAGATTGATTTGTTCCCTTGCCGCGCTGAATATGGCAAGGTGCTTTTCCATATCGCTTCCGCCCTTTGTGACGGTGTTTGTGGCAAGCCATTCGTCATATCCTTTGGCAAACTCCTGCTGAAGCTGCTTGAGCGTAATATTTGCCGTTGGATGCCGGTAGCTTTCATACAGGTCGGAATTGGCCTGGATCTTTATAAAGGCCTCGTCAATGCGCGTTTTCACTTGCTCCGCATTTTCCGTAAAATCAGCAATGAGGTTTTCTATGACCTTGGAAGTATCGGATGCAAGGCCCTGGCTGGGCAAAAGAGCAAGTTCCTTTTCCGCGTTTTCCGCAAAGTCGGCAACGAGGCCTTCCAGCGCCTCCGACGGCCTTGACTGCGGCTCTGCGGAACCAAGAAACGCAAGCTCCTGCTCCGCAGTTTGGGAAAAGCCGGCGACCAGCTTCTCCAGTGCCGCCGATGGCCTGACAGCAAGCCCCTGCGCTTCCAAAAGAGCAATTTCCCGCTGCGCGTTTTTTGAAAAATCGGCAATGAGGCCCTCCAGAGTTTCAGATGCCCTTGACGCAGACCCCGGCTCCTGAAGCAGCGTCAGCTCCTGTTTGGCTTTTACAAGAAAACCGGTGATCAGGCTTTTAAACGCGTTTGATTGCTTTGCGGCGGATTCATGGGCCATAAGCAGCGCAAGCTCATCCTCCGCCACATAAGCCTGGTAAAAATCCCTGTCGGCGTTGAGCAGAGCCGCCGTCGGAACAAAAAGCTCCTCATACAGCGTCTGCTCGGTGCTTTGATTCACAGATCTGGTCATCAAGATAAACACCAGGGAAAGAATGATAAGCGCAATCATTGCCGGAGCGGTCATCAGCAGCAGTTTTTTGGTAATGGACAGATTCTTCATATCATTCTCCCCCTGATACTTTAGTCGGAATCTCAGTACTTACCCAAACCCGAGGCCGCCTTCACCACTTCCTTATCCGAAGCAGGCATCTCACTTAAAAGAGAAATGGCCGCAAGGCTGCCTTTTTCATATCCTGAATCCAGCTTGAACTTTCCGACTTCCTCCCGCAGTGTGGCAGCCTGGGCGGACATCTCCTCGCTTGTAGCGGAGTTTTCTTCCGCGGTGGCGGCGTTCGTCTGTACCACGGAGGATACCTGGTTAAGGCCCTGCTTGATTTGTTCAATGGCAACGGCCTGGTCGGAGGAAGCCTGGTCGATCTTTGCAATGCTCTTTTCGACCATGCCGGCATTTTCCTCCACATTCTTAAGGATGGCCGCGGTCTGCGCCGTGATCTGCGTGCCTTCGGCCACGGTCGCGGCAGAGCGCTGGATCAGTTCCGCAGTCTGCTTCGCGGCTTCCGCTGATTTGGCCGCAAGGTTACGCACCTCGTCAGCCACCACCGCAAATCCTTTTCCGGCATTCCCGGCACGGGCCGCCTCAATGGCGGCGTTCAAGGCAAGGATGTTCGTCTGGAAGGCGATATCCTCGATCACCTTGGTAATGCTGGCGATCTGATTGGACGCGGAACCGATGTTCGCCATCGCCTTGGTAAGCTTGACCATATGTTCACTGCCATCCTTGGCATTGGCGGCTGCCTGCCCCACGTATTGGGTCGCCACTTTCACGGTAGCGGAATTCTCCGCAGCCTGCCCGGCAATCTGCGTGACGGATACGCTAAGTTCCCCCACGGAGGCAGCCTGTTCCGCCGATCCTGATGCCAGGGCCTGGGCCCCGCCGGCCACCTGGGCTGCGCCGGTTGACACCTGCTCGGCTGCGGTGTTGATGGTCAAAAGCGTATGGCTCAGCTCCGAAGCAGTGCTTTGAATCGCCTGCTTGATGGCCGCAAAATCACCGATGTAATCCATATCCATATGGATCCGCATATCCCCGCTGGACATCTGTGAGAGCTTGTCCGAGATATCGCTTATATAGGAGGCAAGGAGGGCGTTCGTCTTTCTGATATTTCCGGCCATGCTGCCCAACTCGTCCTTGCCGTCATAGGAGATCTGCACCTGCATGTTCCCTTTTGCCATCTGGGCATACACGCTGTCACTCTCCTTGACCGGGCGCAGGATGGATTTTCTGATGGCGGCCGTGACGGCAACCGTGATCAGGACAGATACCGCCACAACGGTGATGAGCATCACCCAGGCCAGGTTCGAAGCACGATCCCCCGCGACGGCCTGCTCACCCGCCGCCTTGCTCTCAGCGTCGCCAAGCTCGGCCAGAACGGTATCCACTTCCTTAAGAATAGGTGCATATTCATTGATATACAGATTTTGAGCCAGTATCTTTCCGCCGGCTTTCATGGACATATACTCTGCAAACTGTCCCCTTACACCGGCCGCCCGATCCAGCAGCATATTCACATTCTCTATTTTTGCATCATCCTGTCCGGTACCTTTTTTGCTGGCGGCATATGCTTCCAGCGCATTATGAACAAGCGCGGCACTCTTGTTGGCTTCATCCAGTTCGCCCTTGGCCAGCGTGGCGTTTTGTTCCACCACGGCCCCCAGCATGTGCATTCGGACGGCCGCCATATTGCTTCTCATGGCCCAGGTGGCATCAATATTGGGCAGTGTGTAGTCTCCATAATAATTGATTTGCTCAACCACCTGGCCGATGCTGAACAAGGACAAAACAGAGGACAGCACCAACAGCAATAAGACGATGCCGAAGCCAACGATCAGCTTCATGTTGATGGACAGGTTCTTGATGACATTCCCCCTCCCCCCTGCAGACCTGACATTTGAAGCCTTATTAACCATAAATAAACTCCCCTTCTTTTGTGTTGTTCATATCATGATCGGCTGCCGGTGAACCTCCACGCTTCCCGTTTTCACATCCATGGCGATGGTTCTGCTTTCATTCCCCCGCAAATCGGCTTTACAGATGGTCAGACCCATATTCAGCAGCGCACATTTCACTGCGTCGATATTCTTTTTTCCCACTTTGTAAATATCCTGCGGGAGCATGGATTCCGCACCGCCGTACATCTGAATCTGGAGTTCCTCTTTCCTTAAGCCAAAATTCCGGCACATGGCATTGATCAATAAAGGGATGCCCGTCTCGGCAAAATAGCCTGGACGCTCCATTCTATCCCTATGGTCCATGGGAACGGGAAGGACCACATGGATCATTCCCGCCGCCTTTCTCGCCGGGCTGTATGCAGTGACCGCCACACAGGTAGCCAAGGCAAAAGTACGTATAATATCCTCCGCTTTGTCGGTGACCAGGTATTCTCCCATTCCTACAACATGCTCCATCGCCATCACCTGCAAAGAATCTTCGATAGTGCTTGAGGAATATTCCCCAAGGATGTTTGCGTTTCCACCGCCCCCAGGTCATAGGCAACCTTGGGCATGCCATACACCACGGACGACGCCTCATCCTGCCCGATGGTCCTGGCACCCTTGATCCGCATGGCCAGAAGCCCCTTCGCCCCGTCATACCCCATGCCTGTCAAGAGGATGCCAACAGCATGGCTGCCGGCTGCCGCAGCCACCGATTCAAACAGGACATCCACCGAGGGGCAGTGTCCGTTGACCTTTTCTGCCTGAAAGCATTCTACCTGGTACCGCTTGCCAATCTTCTTAATCCGCATATGCTTGTCCCCCGGCGCGATGAGCACCTTCCCGGGGTCCACATAATCCCCGGTTTCGGCCTCCTTGACTTGAAGAGCAGTCTGGCTGTCCAGCCTTTCCGCAAACATCTTGGAAAAAACCGGCGGGATATGCTGTACGATCACAATGCCCGGCATCGTAGGCGGAAGGGAGCTTAATATGCTGTAAATGGCCTCGGTGCCCCCGGTAGAAGCACCGATGGCGATGATATTGCCTGCATCATGCTTCAGATCACCCGTGACGCTTGATTTTTCGGGCTTGCGCTGCTGCGCCTTGACGGTGGATGCGGTTTTGATTTTTTGAACCAGGTCACGCATAAATGACTCTATCCCTTTGGGGGATTGCGCATCGGGCTTCACCACGAAATCGACCGCGCCCGCCTCCATGGCCTCAAACACCACTTTGCTGACCGCGCTGACCATAATAACAGGAACAAAGTATTGCGGCAGGAGCCTTCTAATAAACTCGATCCCATTCATTTTGGGCATTTCCACATCGCAGGTGATCACATCGGGACGCGTCTGAATTATTTTATCCCTGGCCTCAAAGGGATCGCCTGCAACTGCAGCCACCTCTATCTGCGGATCCAATGATATGCCTCTTGCGATCATTTCACGCGATACGCGGCTATCGTCAACAACCAGCACCCTGATCTTTCTCTGTTTTTCCACCCTGCCTACTCCTTCCGGTATACTGCGGGCATCACATACTTGTACCGCGCCGTCTCACGGTTCAGCCCCTCCGAATGCCCAATAAACAGGAATCCTCCCGGCTCGGTAATATCATAAAGCCGCTGAACCAGCCTGTCTTTTGTATCGTTGTCAAAATAGATCATGACATTTCTTAAAAAAATCACATGCATTTTTCGCTTAAAGGGGAATACGGGATCCATCAGGTTCAATTTGCTGAAGATCACCTCATTCCTGATCCTGTCAGATAGAATAAAATTTTCGGCGTCATATTCCTTGAAATGCTTCTGCCGCCAAAACGCCGGAAGCTCCAGCACCTTTTCCTTGGCGTAAATGCCGGCCCTCGCTGTAGCAAGTACGCCGCCGGAGATGTCGGTCGCCAGAATTTTCGTATCCCATTGTGGCTTCTCCAGCCCGAAGAATTCATCCATGATCATGGCCAGGGTATAAGGCTCTTCCCCGGTGGAGCAGGCTGCACTCCAAACGCGCAGATCCTTGTCCCTTACCGTGGCTTTCAGATAGGGAAGCACCTTGTCCCTGAAAAAATGAAAATGCGCCGGCTCCCTCATAAAAAAGGTATAGTTCGTGGTCAGCTTATCCAGCATCGTTGCCAGAGCCTGGCCCGTTTTGTCCGCGGCCACATACTGCATGTATTCCGTCAGGCTGTTTATGTTCATGCTGGAAAGCACATGGTTCAGCCTTCCGGCCACCAGCACTTTTTTTTCATCCTTGAAGTGGATGCCGTAATTGGCCTTGATATAATCGGCAAACTGCCTGAACTCCTGTTCCTTGATAACCACGGTCAGATCTCCCGCCTTAAGGGGAAGGGAGAGCCGGTTGACTCTCCTTCAGCCTCGCTTCTTTTGCCCAGCCACTTTCCATCACGCCATGGCGCGCAGCGTATCCAGCGCTTCGTCCGCCAAAAGCCTCTGACAGTCCAGCAGCAGTTTCACGCTTCCGCCCGCTTTCCCAATCCCTTTGATATACCTGTGGCCGCCCTTGTTGATCTCCGGCGGCGGTGCGATATCCTCGTCATGCATGGCAATCACTTCCGACACGCTGTCCACGATCAGGCCGATGGAGGTATCATCGGTATCAATCACGATGATGCATGTCCTGTCGTCATATTCCCGTACTTCCTTTTTGAAGCGAAGCCGGGCATCCATGACGGGAATGATCTTTCCCCGAAGGTTGGTGATCCCCTTCACATACTCCGGCATCTCGGGAATCTCGGTAATCGGCTGGATTCCAATGATTTCGGTAATATATCTGATCTCCATGCCGTACAGCTCATTCCCCATGGAAAAAATCAGGTATTTTCCCTTGAGCGTATCATCGTCTTGCTCTATGAGATTCAATACATCTGCCTGCGCCATTTTTGCGGCCTCCTTTTCATGTGCAAAGATTTTTTCATTCAAAACTTACATATTGATCAGCCCGCCGACGTTCAGGATCAGGCTGATGCTTCCATCCCCCAGCAGCGTGCATCCCGCCAGTCCATCCACCTTCTTTGTGTTCTTGATGTAGTTAGGCAGCGCCTTGACCACCACCTGGTGCTGGCCCAGCAGCTCATCGGCGAAAACACACATGCTTTTGCCATCCTGCTCCACCATGAGCATGATCCCCCGGGTCAGATCGGTGATTTCGGTCTTCACGGCATACAGCTTGTGCAGGCGCAGAATACGGTAACACTCCCCGCGGACCATGATCATTTCATTGCCATCCGGGTCCCTTACGATATCCTTTTCCTTCGCCTGGAAGGTTTCCTGAATGGATGTGGTGGGAAGCGTATACTTGGCGTTGCCCACCCGGATGTTCATACCGTCAATGATGGCCAGGGTAAGGGGTATTTTCAGCGTCGTTACCGTACCGGCTCCCCGCGCGCTGTCTATGGAAACCGAGCCGCCGATGGCCTCCAGATTCTTGACCACCACATCCATGCCGACGCCGCGGCCGGAAAACTCCGTCACGTTTTCATTGGTGGAAAATCCAGGAAGGAAAATCAGGTTGTAGATTTCCCTGTCTGTCATTTCGTTTTTCAATTTGGTGAGCAGCCCCTGCGCAGCAGCTTTTTTCAGGATCTTCTCCTTATCAAGGCCGCTTCCATCATCCTTGACGGTGACAACAACGTCGCTTCCAGCGTTTTTCGCTTCCAGCGTCACCTGCCCGGCGCCTGGTTTGCCCGCCAATACCCTGGCATCATGATCTTCAATGCCATGGTCCACGGCATTGCGCACAAGGTGCATCAAGGGATCGGAAATGTGCTCAATGATGTTTTTGTCTACCTCGGTTTCTTCCCCGATCAGCGAAAGCGCAACTTCCTTGCCAAGCTTCCTGCCCATATCCCTGACAATGCGGTGCATCTTGTGGAATGTGGCAGACAATGGCACCATCCGGATGGACATCACCATATCCTGCATTTCACCGGTGATCTTCCTAAGCTGGCGGGCGGCTTTGTAGAAGCTGTTCAGATGCAGATTTTTGAGCTCGGGGTTTTGGGTGACCATCGCCTCGGCAATCACCATTTCGCCCATCAGATCCATGAGGATATCCAGCTTTGCCACATCAACGCTGATCATATTCTGCTGATGCGCGTTCTTTTTCTCCGCCTGCTCCTGTTCCGGAGGCTTGGACGCCTTTTCCGGATGTTCCTGTACCGCTATATTGGGCGTCGCAAGCGGCCCGGATACCTGTTCATGATGCGCCTCAGTCAATTCCAGATCCCGGATAAACGGGGTGTTAATAAAGAATTCGTGCAACTCTGTCAGCGTCTTTTCAGACTTGAGCCTGATTTTAAAACCTTGCTCCCGTATCAACAGCACAGTATCGTTGTTATCGAGGATATCCTCGGGAAAGTAGCTGAAATCATCCGAAATTTGGTTCATGCTTTGAACGATGGCATATGCCCTGATATTTTCCATTTCGCAGCCTTCCTCAAAATAGAAGACCGCCTCATACTCCCGCTGGATGAGAGCGCCTGCGCTCTTTTGGGGGGCCGGATCGTGCGGCTGTACCGCAGGGATCTCTTCCTTTGGCGCCTCTTCCGATTCACGGCGCTCTCCCCCTCTGATGGCGGATAAAAACGCATTGATATGCCCAACCAGGCTGGAAGGATCGCCATCCAGCCCGTCCGCGTTTTTCACCTTTTCCATCTCCAGCCGGACAAAATCCACGCCCTCCAGCACCAGGTCCGAGAGGGCAGCATGATCCAGTTGTTCAGGCTTTTCTTCGCGTATGAAATAGAAAAGGTCTTCCATCGCATGGGCCAGCGCCGCGATGTTGTTAAAGAGCATCATGGCGGAAGAACCCTTGATGGTGTGCATAATCCTGAAAATCTCGTTGACCGAGTCAGGCGTAAACCCGCTTTCCTTTTCGCTGGAGAGGATTACCTTCTCCAACTGTTCGATATTTTGCGTGGTTTCATATATGAATATGTCCAACATGGGTTCGTTTGAAAAGCCGTTATCCAATCCGCTTCCTCCTTTGTATGCTCACCACAAATCTGCCATGATCTGCTGCCCAGAAGAATGCTGCATGTTTCTTTTCCCTCACACCCTATTGGGGAGTATTATTTATATATATCGACAAAATTCTCTTGAATTCTACCCCCTCCTAAAAATAAAGCGGCTTCATAAGCGGGAACAAAATGGAATCCCGTATGTTGCCCTCACCGGTAAGCACCTGAAAGATTCTGTCAATGCCCATTCCCCAACCGGAAACCGGAGGCATGCCGTACTCCATTGCAGTGATATAATCATCGTCCATCACCATGGCCTCATCGTCGCCCTCCGCCTTCCAGCGGGCCTGCTCCATAAAGCGCCGCTTCTGCTCCTGCGGGTCAACCAGCTCGGAATAGGCGTTGATGACCTCGGCTCCATTGATAATCAATTGGAAGCGGTCTGTTATTTCAGGATTCCCATCATTGGCCCGTGCAAGCGGGGATAAGTCTGTAGGGTGTTCAATCAGAAAAGTCGGAGCAATCAGCCTGGGCCTGCTGACTTTCTTGTAAAGAAGGTCGATCAGACTTCCTCTGCCAAGTCTTTCAGGCTCCGCCTCGGAGGATAAATCAATATTCCTTGCGCGGATTTCCGCCAGCAGCGCCTTTACCGTATCACAGGCGCTCAAGTCGATGCCGCAGTCGCGCTCAATCAAATCCCGGAACGAAACAACCTCCCATGTGCCGGCAAAGTCGATCGTATTACCGTTTATTGCAATTTGAGGCGTTCCCCAGATTTTTATGACGACCGCCGTCAGCATCCTCTTCAGGAAGCTCATATTGTCACGGTAATTGAAAAAGGCGCAATAGCCCTCCAGCATCGTAAAATCCTGCAGATGGGTGGCATCGATTCCCTCATTGCGGAAGCATCTTGCAAATTCAAATACCTTCGTAAAACCGCCAACAATGGCCCGCTTCAAATAAGTTTCCGGCGCGATGCGAAGATATACATCCATATCCAAGGCATTGTGGCGGGAAACAAAAGGCTTCGCTAATGCGCCGGACGGATGGTCGATCAGAACAGGCGTTTCGATTTCCACATAGCCCTCATCTTCCAGAAACCGGCGGCCTTCCCGCATAAACTGGAACTTCTTTAAAAAGCGCTCTTTCGTTTCCGGGTTCATGTAAAGATCAAGGTACCGCTGACGGTAACAGATCTCCCTATTGTTCACACCATGGAACTTTTCGGGCAATGGCCGGAGCGCTTTGCCAAGAAAAATGATCTCCTCGGCCCGGATGGTTTTTTCTCCTGTATTGGTGGTGAACATTTCTCCCTCAACACCCAGAAAGTCTCCAATATCATATCCGT
>JAEWWY010000030.1 GCA_023458835.1 Bacillota bacterium | reverse complement strand
TTCCATCTTCAGCACGCTTTTACTTGGAAAACTTCGGGAATGTATGGATCGCGGCAGTCAGGCCATGCTGTTTTTGAACCGCCGGGGATACCAGTCCTTCGTATCCTGCCGAAGCTGCGGCTATGTGGTCAAATGCGGCCAGTGCGACATTGCCATGACCTATCACCAATCGGGCGGCGATGGGCGCATGCACTGTCATTATTGCGGATTTGTGGCCCCGCCCCCCCATGTGTGCCCCCAGTGCGGCAGCAAGTATATACGCTATTTCGGCTTGGGCACCCAAAAGGTGGAAGAGGAAGTGCGAAAGCTGCTGCCTGACGTTCCCGTGTTGCGCATGGACATCGACACCACCGGCGGAAAGGACGCCCACCACAAAATGCTCTCCAGCTTCCGTGCCGGGGATTACCGCATCCTGATCGGTACGCAGATGATCGCCAAGGGGCTGGACTTTCCAAACGTGACGCTGGTAGGTGTGGTGGCGGCGGACATGACGCTGAACCTGCCCGATTACCGCAGCCCGGAGCGTACCTTCCAACTCTTAACCCAGGTGGCAGGCCGGGCGGGGCGCGCTCAGGAGCCGGGGGAAGTAGTGGTGCAAACCTACAAGCCGGAGCACCCTGTCATCCGGACCGCCGCCGCACAGGATTACCGGGCCTTTTACCAAATGGAATTCCAAAGGCGGCGCACAGGCCTCTATCCCCCTTTCACCGTGCTGTGCCGGCTGCTGGTGGAAAGCGGGCAGGAGAAGGAAGCGCAAAGAATCTGCCAGCATCTTCACGAAGAATGCAAGGCATATTTGAAGGATCATTCCACTTATCAAAAGCGCGTGCTTTTGATGCGCATGGATGAGGCCCCTGTAAAAATGATCCGGGGCAAGGCCCGCTATCATGTGCTTTTTAAACTGTTTGAACACCCCGACAGCCGTTCCCTGGCCGGCTTTTTAAGCGATTTGGCCCAGGCGCGAACCGAGCCCAATTGCCAGATATATTTTGAATGGAATCCCGCATCCATGATGTAGGGACCGGAAAGGACGATATGATGGGTACACGCAATATTATCAGGATCGGCGATGAAGCGCTGCGCAAGGTGGCAAAGCCCGTGGCCAAGTTCGATCTCCGGCTTTGGCTTTTGCTTAAAGATATGGCAGACACCATGTATAAAGCGGAAGGGGCGGGCCTTGCCGCGCCCCAGGTAGGCATTCTGCGCCGCGTGGTGGTGGTGGATGACGGAAATGGGCTTATAGAACTGGTGAATCCCGAGATCATCGAAAAGGAAGGCGAGCAGTGCGGGGCGGAAGGCTGCCTGAGCATTCCCGGCCGGCAGGGCCTTGTCTGCCGCCCCAACAAAGTCACCGTCCGTGCCCAGGACAGGCATGGCAAATTTTTTGAAAAAATAGGCGAAGGTTTGCTGGCGCGGGCATTTTGCCATGAGATCGACCATTTGAACGGCGTCCTGTATGTGGACCTTATGGAGCGGGAGATTTTCCCCGACGAAGAGCCGGAGGACGAGCAGGCCGAAAAGGCATTGAGGGAGTGACAGGATGCGCATTGTATTCATGGGCACCCCCGATTTCGCCGTGCCCTCGCTGCAGGGGCTGATTGATGCAGGCTATGATATTGCCGGCGTTTTCACCCAGCCGGACAAACCCAAAGGGCGCGGCAACAAGCTGACGCCCAGCCCTGTGAAGGAATGCGCCCTCCGCCATGGCATTCCCGTATTTCAGCCCGGCCGTATCCGCAAGGACGGCGTGGAGGATCTGAAAAGCCTTGCGCCGGACCTTTGTATCACGGCTGCCTTCGGGCAGATTTTATCCCAGGAGATCCTGGATATCCCCCTGCTTGGCACGGTGAACGTCCATGCTTCCCTCCTCCCCCGCCACAGGGGCAGTGCCCCCATCAACTGGTGCATTCTCATGGGGGAAAGCAAGACGGGCATCACCACCATGATGACCGACAAGGGCATCGACACGGGAGACATGCTGCTTCAGCGGGAAACGGCCATTCTGCCAGAGGAGACGGCGGCCGAGCTAAGCATCCGCCTTTCCTCCCTGGGCGCGCAAACCTTGCTGGAAACGCTGGCGCTTTTGAAAGAAGGCCGCTGTCCCCGCATCCCGCAGGACCATCAGGCCCATACGTATGAACCCATGCTCAAAAAAGAAATGGGATTGATCGACTGGCGCAAAAGCGCCCGGGAGATCGCAAATCAGGTGCGGGCCCTGAATCCCTGGCCCGGCACATATACGCCCTTCCCGGAAGGGATATTAAAGGTGACAAAGGTTCAATTGGCGGAAGGTATTTGCGGCGTTCCAGGGCAGGTGCTTTCGGCCGATGGAAAGCAGGGGCTTGTCATGGCTGCCGGGGATGGCGCGGTGCGCATCCTGCGCCTTCAAGCCCCCGGCGGAAAACAGATGGACGCCAGGGATTATCTGTGCGGCCACCCTCTTATCCCAGGAACAATATGGCAGGAGAATAAGGAATGAGCGATACAAGAAAGCCCTTCCCCCCGAAAAAAGGCCCGGCCCGGCCACGCAGCGATAAACCCACCCATGCCCGCCCTGCAGGAGCCAAGCCGGCCGGAGACAAACCTGCCTATGGCCGCCCTGCCAATGCCAAACCAACCGGCGATAAACCTGCATACACTCGTCCCGCCGGGGCAAGGCCCGCGGGTGAAAAGCCCG
>JAEWWY010000029.1 GCA_023458835.1 Bacillota bacterium | reverse complement strand
CAGCGGGATGTATCAGCATCCAAATATTAGTTCAAGAACAGCTCGATGTCATCCTCCACCGTGCCTATCCCGGCAATGCCAAACTTCTCCACCAGCACCTTTGCAACGTTGGGCGACAGGAAGCTGGGCAGCGTGGGCCCCAGGTGAATGTTCTTGACGCCCAGGTACAAAAGCGCCAGCAGCACGATCACGGCCTTTTGCTCGTACCAGGCAATGTTGAAGGCGATGGGCAGCTTGTTGATATCGTCCAGCCCAAAGACCTCCTTGAGGGTGAGGGCGATCACGGCCAGGGAATAGGAGTCGTTGCACTGCCCCGCATCCAGCACCCGGGGAATACCGCCGATATCGCCCAGGTCCAGCTTGTTATAGCGGTACTTGGCGCAGCCGGCGGTCAGGATCACCGTGTCCTTGGGCAAATTCCTGGCAAACTCCGTGTAATAGTCCCTGGATTTCATGCGCCCGTCGCAGCCGGCCATGACAAAGAATTTCCGGATGGCGCCGCTCTTGACCGCCTCCACTACCTTGTCGGCCAGGGCCAGCACCTGGTTATGGGCGAAGCCGCCGACGATGCTCCCGGTCTCGATTTCCTCCGGCGGGGGCAGCAGCTTGGCCAATTGAATGATTTCCGAAAAATCCTTCTTCCCGTCTTCCCCGGCCGGGATGTGGATGCAGCCCGGATACCCCGCCGCGTTGGTGGTGAAGATGCGGGATTTTACCTCCTGGTTTTTCGGGGGAACAATGCAGTTGGTGGTGAACAGAATGGGGCCGCGGAAGGATTCAAACTCCTCCGTCTGCTTCCACCAGGCGTTGCCGTAGTTGCCCGCAAAATGATCATACTGCTTGAAGGCGGGATAATAATGGGCGGGCAGCATTTCGCTGTGGGTGTATACGTCCACCCCGGTGCCCTTTGTCTGCTCCAGCAACTGCGCAAGGTCGCCCAAATCATGGCCGGATATCAAAATGGCGGGATTATTCCGGACGCCGATATTCACCTTGGTGATTTCCGGATGGCCGAACGCGGATGTATTGGCCTCGTCCAGAAGCGCCATGGCCTTTACGCCGTATTCCCCTGTCTTCAGGGTAAGGGCTACCAGGTCGCCCGCCGTCAGGGCGTCGTTCAGCGTCGCATCAAGCGCCTCGTACACGAAATCATAAATCCCCTGGTCTTCCTTGCCCAGGTTCAGCGCGTGCTCCAGATAAGCGGCCATGCCCTTGACGCCATAGGTAATCATTTCCCGCAGGGACCGGACATCCTCATTTTCCGTGGCCAGCACGCCGGCCTCCGCCGCTTTTTGAAGCACGGCTTCCCTGCCGCTTACAGTGAAGGTGGCCGCATCATGAAGGCCGGCGCTTGAAGGCTTTTTCAGCCCGTCCCGCAGGAAAAGCATTTTTGTGATTTGATCCGCTATGGCATTTTCATCAAAATTGGCATTGGTAATGGTGATAAACAGGCTGTTGACCGTCTGCCGGTTGACTTCCGCCAGCACCTTTTCATCCTGCTTTTCTTTGACAACAATATGGGCAATGCCTTTGAGCACATACATCAGCAAATCCTGCAGCTTGGCGACTTCCTCGTTCTTGCCGCAAACGCCGCGCGCGGTGCACGCGACACCCTTGGCCGCTTCCTGGCATTGATAACAAAACATCCTCATTTCCAGTCCTCCCCGTATTCATAAAAGTTTTGACGGCTTATTGTAATATGGCCGGGCGGAACAGTCTGTTGGAATTACAACGAAATATTTTTTTGTCGTTTTTTCCTATTTGATATGCATCTGATTGGCGGGATTTGGCAAGGCGTTTTCGTTTGCCCCATGGTGATAGGATCGATGCCGGGCTTTCAGCCTGATCTGGGCAAAACAATCTCAAAGCTGCTTCCTTTGCCCGGCTCGCTTTCCACGCCCACTTGCCCGCCGTGGGCCTCCACGATGGATTTCACGATGGCAAGGCCGATACCGGCGCCGCCCGTATCACGGCTTCTGGACCTGTCGGTGCGGTAGAACCGTTCAAAGATGAGCGGCACTTCCTCCTTTGCGATCCCGATGCCGTCATCGGAAACCCTCAGCACCGCGCTTTCCGCCGTTTCCAGCACCTCCATGCTGATATGCCCGCCCGGTTCCGTATATTTGATGGCGTTGGATAAGAGGTTGTGCAGCACCTGGCTGATCCTGTCCCGGTCGGCGAAAACCTCTGCAGAGCAGCCGTGGACCTTCACATGCAGGCCCTTGCTTTTGATTTCCGCCGCAAAGGAATCCGCCGCCTTTTGCGCAAGCTCCTTCAGGCCGGTCTGCGTTTTTACAAGCCTCAAATGATCCTGCTCCGCCTCGCTCAGGTTTGCGATGTCCCCCACCAGCTTTTCCATGCGGTCCATCTCGTCCCGGATGGTTTTCAGCCTGTCCACCGATAGATCCCATACCCCGTCGATCATGGCATCCATGTGCAACTGCACCACGGAAATGGGGGTGCGCAGCTCGTGGGATATGTCTTCCGTCAGCTTTTTCCGAAGGCTGCCCTGCCTTTGCAGCACACCGGCCAGGTGATTGATGGAGGATATGAGCAGATGCACCTCCCTGGTGTTGGCTTTTTCCTGGATGCGTACGCCATAGTGCCCGTCCGATATCTGCTTTGCCGCATCCGCGGTCTTCAAAATGGGCTGGCTCAGGCGCCTGGCCAGCGCGATCCCAACAATGGCGGCCACCACAAGGGAAAGCACGCCCACGCTCAGTAACGCGACGTTGAGGGCGCCCAAAAACAAATGATCATCCTCGGTCAGGAAAAACGGCCCGTAGTACATGATGCTGACCGTTCCCAGCGTCTGCCCGTCCCTTGTCATGGGAAGTACCCTGGAGGAAAAACCGCCCTTCATCTGCGGGTACTTCTTTTCCATCCGCTGGAATATATCCTCCATGATCTGTGCGCACAAGCTCATATCATGGGCCTGGGTGTCCCACAGAACACGGTTGTCCGCGTCGTATACCTTGATGACATAGCCGTCATACAGCACGAACATGCCCAGCGCATGGATGGCCCGTACGTCCCAGACGCCTGTCTGGCTTGCATACTGCTGGCTGATGATGGTTGTGATCTCCTGTGTTTTCTGTTCCTGCCGCCGGGCTATATAGGATGTGAAGCGGTCTTCGATCAGCACGTTGGCCAGGAAGCTGATGAGCCCCACCGTTACCAATACGATCAGCGCGAAGGCGGAAAACAGCCGTGTTCTTAAACTATGCTTCAAACCTTGCGCCTCCTGCCATTCAAGAAAGGGACGTTGCCCTGTTTTCCATCCCGCGCTTTTCACATGCAACCGGCGGAATTTACCCGCCGCATATCCCATGTAACCGCAGGAATGTATTCGGCGGGCAGCATGAATCCCCTGCAATGCAGGGGATTCAGACAAACCGCTTCCTTATTTTACCTCGTATCCCTGGTCTTCGATCTCCTGCCTGATTTGCTCCAGCGAAGCCTTGCCGGGTTCATGCTCCACAGTCACGGTCTTGTCTTTGAGGCTTACCGTAACGCTCTTTACGCCGGCCAGGGCCCCCACGGCCTTCTTGACCGCATTTTCGCAATGGGAACAGGACATGCCTTCCACCTTCAAAAGAACCGTTTGCATCATGCTTTCCTCCCGTTATTGCAGACTAAAGGGTTTAAGGAATTTATCCACCTCAATGGGCTTGTTGTTGGCATCCATGGTATTGACCTTGGCGAATACCCAGCCTTCCACCTGATCGGGATCCACGCCGGCATCGATAAATACCTTGGGATCCAGCACGAACACGATATCCTTGTCGTTGGTGCTCATGTCCTTCGCCCACTCAAAGGCATTTCCATCATGAAGGTCAACGCCATAATGGTCCAGGGCGGCGTGGTATTTGATAGCCTCCCGCTTAAGCTCCATGAGCTTTTTAAAGGAAGCCAGGGGCGTAACTTCGCCGCTGTAGGCAATCGCCTGGTTTCCCAGCTTCGCGCCCACCATGAGCATGGTATCATAGGCCATGCCCGCGGGAAGCTTACTCACGTCCAGCCCGGCATTTACAAAAGGCGCCGCGTCCAGCTCCAGCATCACGTCATGAATGGGGCTCTTGCTAAAGTCACGGCTCCAGATGAAGCGTACGCTGCCGTCCGGCGCCATCAGCGACCAGCCGCCGTTCATTTCATCCTCCGAAACCAGGCTGGTGGCAGAAGCAAGCATCTTTTCAAATGAGCGGGTAGAATCCGTGCCCACCACATCCAATTGTGTGCAGGAGGCCAGTATGAAAAGCGCTGCCAGGATGAGCGTTACCAGTGTAAGCTTCTTCGCCATATACAGCAACCCTCCTTTTCTTTCATAAATTATTTTTGATAAGGCTTGAATCTTTTCAGCCGGAGCGCATTGGTCAGTACGGAAACGGAGCTTAGGGCCATAGCCGCCGCCGCGATGACGGGGTTCAGCAGCGGCCCGCCGAACAGGTGCAAAAGCCCCGCCGCGATGGGGATGCCCAGGGTGTTGTACGCAAACGCCCAGAACAGATTTTGCTTGATATTGCGGATGGTGCTCTTGCTCAGTTGGATGCCTGTAGGCACGTCCATCAGGTCGCTCTTCATCAGCACGATATCGGCGGATTCCATGGCAACGTCTGTGCCGGAGCCAATGGCGATCCCCACGTCGGCCTGGGTCAGCGCGGGAGCGTCGTTGATGCCGTCGCCCACCATGGCTACCTTCCTGCCCTCGGCCTGCAGCTTTTTCACCTCGCTGGATTTATCCTGGGGCAGCACTTCGGCCAATACCCTGGTAATACCAACCTGCCTGGCAATGGCTTCCGCCGTCTTTTTGTTATCACCGGTGATCATGGCCACTTCGAGGCCCATTTCGTTAAGCCTTGCGATGGCCCTGGCGCTGCTTTCCTTTACCACGTCGGCCACGGCGATGATACCCGCCAGCTTGCCGTCCACAGCGATGTACATGGGCGTTTTGCCTTCGCCCGCCAGCCGGCCGGACTCCGGTTCCAGTTCCTGCAGGGAGATGTCCCGCTCATCCATCAGCTTTTTGTTGCCGATCAGCGTCTTGATGCCGTCAATGGTGACCTCGATGCCGTGGCCCGGGATGGCCGCGAACTGCTCACCCGGCAGGAAGGCAAGGCCTTCCCTTTCGGCCCCTCTCACAATGGCAGCGCCCAGGGGGTGCTCCGATCCCTTTTCAGCCGAGGCTGCGATTTGCAAAAGCCTTTCCCGGGCGGTGCCGCCCGCGGGGAGAATGTCCGTCACCTCGGGCTTGCCTTCGGTGATGGTGCCCGTCTTGTCAAACACGATGGTGTTGATCTTGTGGGCCGTTTCCAGCGCCTCGCCGCCCTTGATCAATATGCCGTGCTCCGCGCCCTTGCCCGTACCGACCATGATAGCCGTAGGCGTGGCCAGGCCCAGCGCGCAGGGGCAGGCGATGACCAGCACGGAAACAAATACCGTCAGCGCAAAGGAGAGGGATTCGCCGCCCACAAGCCATGCGCCAAAGACCAGGATCGCGATCAGGCAGACTACCGGCACAAAGTATCCGGAAACGATGTCGGCCATTTTGGCGATGGGCGCCTTGGAACCCTGGGCATCCTCCACCAGCTTGATGATCTGGCTGAGGGCCGTATCCGCGCCCACCTTTTTCGCTTCGAAACGGATCACGCCGTTTGCGTTGATGGTAGCGGCGAATACCTTATCGCCCGCCTTTTTGTCAATGGGCATGCTCTCGCCGGTGAGCATGGATTCATCCACGGTGGTATGGCCTTCCATCACCACGCCATCCACGGGGATTTTTTCACCGGGCTTCACAAGAATGATGTCGCCAATTTCCACCTCGTCGATGGGGGTTTCCACTTCCCTGCCGTCTTGAATCACGATGGCGGTCTTGGGGGCCAGGCCCATCAGCTTTTTGATGGCCTCCGATGTCCTGCCCTTGGAGACAGCCTCCAGCGTTTTGCCCAGCATGATCAGGGTAATGATCACGCCGGCTGTTTCAAAGTACAGCTTATCCACGGAGATAAAATGGCCGGTGGCGATTTGATAAGTGGAGTACAGGCTGTAGCCGATGGCGGCTGTGGTGCCGATGGCGATCAGGGAATCCATGTTGGGGCTGCGCTTTATAAGCGCCTTGAAGCCTACACGGTAGAACCTGTTGCCTGCGATCACAATGGGTATGGTGAGCAGGATCTCCGTCAGCGCGTATACCAGAGGGTAATTCATGGGATCCAAAAACTTGGGAAACGGCAGGTTCACCCATGTAAGCATGGGCGCCATGGCGATATACAAAAGCGGAATGCCGAATACGGCCGATACGATGAACTTGATCCACATCACGCGGATTTCTTTTTCCTTGCGCAGCTTGTCTTCATCCACCGTATTTTTTTCGGTGCCCAGCGCCTTGTAGCCCAGCTTTTCAATGCTCTGGCGGATGGCGGAAAGCCGCACGCTGCCCGGATCATAAGTCACGGCGGCCTTTTCGGTGGCAAGGTTCACCGACGCGCTCCTGATACCCGGAAGCTTCAAAAGCGTCTTTTCAATCCGCTGTGCGCAGGCGGCGCAGGTCATGCCGCCGATGGGTATGGTCACGTGGCTGTCGGGCGTTCCCTCCGCTACGCCGTAGCCTGTTTTGACAATTGTATCCTTTATATTTGAACCGTTCAGCACATCCGGATCATATTCCACCGTCAGTTTCTCAGTGGCGAAGTTCACCGCTGCCGCTGTAACGCCGCCGAGCTTGCCCACCGCCTTTTCCACCCGCTGGGCGCAGGCGGCGCAGGTCATGCCGGTAATTTGAATCGTCTCTTTATTCATGGTGTTTCCAGCCTTTCCGTTGCCTGCCCGGCTCAGGTACGCCGGGCATATATGCCGTCATCGTTTCCAGTCGGAGAAAAGCGCTTTGGCTTTTTGCAAAAATTCCACCGGGACGGTAATGGTGGTTTCGTCTACGACCTTGTCTTCCGCAAGGATCGGCACCGGATTGCAGCCGCCCCTCACCTTCTCCAGATCGCTTGTGCGGAAGCGGTTGCCGCAGTTCTGGCAGACAAGCATGCTTCCCTCCTGCACATAATATCCCCGCCCTGAATCATAACAAACCTGGCAGGTGTTCAGCGCCGTGCGGATGGTGCCATCCGGGGCCTTTACCGCCAGCACCTCCATGCTGACGCCATCCACCATTGTGGGATAAAAGGCGGCCGTTTCGCTGATATCCTTGATCTGGATCACCACATCGCCGCTTTGTGCGGCGGGAGTGTCTTCCGCAGCGGCAGTTCCCGGCTGCGCGGCCGGCTCCGCGGTAAAAGCGCCCGGCCGGGTGGCCAGCGCCACGGCCAGGATTACAACAGCCAAGGCCGCGATCCCCCCAAGGTAGGCCATGGGCCTTTTGCCTTGCCTGGAAGATGGCTTTTTGCTGTTCTTATCTATATAGGGCATTGCAAACGCATCCTTTCTTGTCAGTTCCTTATGCCTGAGCCACGGCACAAAAGTGTCAAAACCGCATGCTTACAAAAGCCTGCCGATGGTTGCCACCAATTCGTCCACCACACTGTTTTCGCCGCTGCGGATTTTATCCACCAGGCAGCCGTGAATGTGATTTTCCAGCACCAGCTTGCTGATGGAGGTCAGGGCCGACCGCACCGCGGCGATCTGGTTAAGGATGTCATCACAGTACACATCCTTCTCCACCATCCCCTTGATGCCGCGCACCTGCCCTTCCACGCAGTTGAGCCGCCTTAGCAGCGAGGAACGCAGCTTCTCCTCCCGGATCGTCGTCCTTTGCGCACAATGAGAGCACACAGGCGTCTCCTCGGCCAAAGCATCCTCTAATTGAACATCCTCCCATTGCTCGCTCGCCAAAATGCTATCTCCCCTCAGATTTCAACTAACACCACACCCCCCTGGGGTATATCGCCAGTATAGATGCGTATCCTCCCCTTGTCAAGAGGAAAATAAAATAAATCCAAATCAAATTTGAAACCCCGGATTGTTGACGAATGGCGTCATCCGCGATAAGCTATAGATAATCGTGCCTGCGTATATCAGCAGGCCTATCATTGGGAGGAAAGCGCCATGCAGATGACGATGCGGTGGTTTGGCAAGGACTTTGACAGCGTGACACTGGAACAGATCCGTCAGGTGGGTTATGTGGAAGGCATCATCACCACGCTGTACAGCAGCAAGCCCGGCGAGGTATGGGAAACGGAACAAATCAAGGGCATCAAGGCGGATATTGAGGCCCACGGGCTGAAGCTGGCGGGCATAGAAAGCGTCAACATCCACGACGATATCAAGACCGCGGCCAGGGACCGCGACCGCTACATTGAAAATTATATCGAAACGCTGCGGCGCCTGGGCGAAAATGATATCCGCATGGTGTGCTACAATTTTATGCCGGTATTCGACTGGACGCGGACGGACCTGGCCAAGCAGCGGGCGGATGGCGCCACGGTATTGGCCTATGACCAGCGCATCATCGATACCATAAAACCCGACGAAATGTTTGAAAGCATGGACAAAAAGAGCAACGGATTCGTGCTGCCCGGCTGGGAGCCGGAGCGCATGGCCCGCGTCCGGGAGCTGTTCGCCATGTACAAGGATGTGGATGAGGAAAAGCTGTTCGACCACCTGGTTTACTTCCTCAAGGCCATCATGCCGGTATGCGAAAAATATGGCATCAACATGGCCATCCATCCGGACGACCCCGCCTGGCCCGTATTCGGCCTGCCGCGCATCGTCATAAGCGGCGAGAGGCTGCAAAGGCTGCTCAAGGCCGTGGATAATCCCCACAACGGTGTCACACTGTGCACCGGCTCCCTGGGTTCCAATCCGAAAAATGACATCCCGGCCATCATCCGCTCCCTCAAAGGCCGCATCCACTTTGCCCATGTGCGCAATGTGAAGCACGAGGCCTCCGGCGTGTTTGAGGAGGCCGCTCACCTTACAAGCGACGGTTCGCTGAACATGCTGGCCATCATGAAGGCGCTGTATGACATCGGCTTTGACGGGCCCATCCGTCCCGATCACGGCCGCGCCATCTGGGGCGAAAAGGCCATGCCGGGTTACGGCCTGTATGACCGGGCGCTGGGCGCGGCCTACCTGTGCGGCCTGTGGGAGGCCGTCAGCGCAAAGGCGTAAAAAAGAACTAATTTGCGGATGCACCGGGAAATCCCCGGTGCATCTTTTTGATACCGTTTTGCATCATGATTACCCCGGCCTATTGAACACCGGTGCAAGCGCGCGATGATCGTCGCTTGCTTTTTATATCCGGTGCTACATTGTAAATAACTGAATATCCTTATATGAAGGAAAGCCTGCCCATGGGCGGGCAAAAAACGGACGGGAGTGGTATAAAATGAAACGGACTCTTATCAGGGCAGTGTTTCTTTGCCTGCTTCTTGCGTGCATATGCTATCCGCTGCTTGTGCTGGCGGAGGCTGCCTGCGCCGTCGGAACGAATGTCACAGACTATCTAAAGCCCGAGGATTTTGCTGCCTTTGCCGGCCAGGTGACCTTTGTGGTGCTGGTGGTGCAGTTCATCAAGCTGCCCATCGACGCAAAAATCGCCAAGGTCAGGACGGAGTACATCGTATACGCGGTGGCTGTGATCGCGCAGGTATTGGCGCAATTCCTGCTGTATGGGCTGAGCGGCTTCACATGGGCGTACATCCCCAAATGCATCGCGTATGCCTTCCTGGTGGCGGTGGTGGCCAAGGAGGTATACAACAAGGCCATTGGAAATGTGGAGGCGAAGAAGGCCGCGCTTCATGATAACGTATATGATCCGGCCAGTGCGGACAGATAATTCAAAACGAAAAAAGCGGGGGGCGGCAGATGCCGCTCCCCGATTGCATTTTTGAGGCGTAAAGGAGAAATGCCTATGAGACATTCTATATCAAAGGAACTTCCGGAAGCTTCCTGTTGATGATTCCGCCGATAGTATGTGGGGAATCGATAACAGCTTATGCTGCCTTACAGGAAACGGTTCATGACCATTCCATGAAACAGGCGCTTGAAGCAAATTCTTTTGGACGCCATGGGCGAACCTTGGCCTCCGGCGCAAAGCAATGGAAAGAAATGCGGCTTACACCGGCCCGGTGGAATCCCGCACCACAAGCCTGGGCAGCACGGTCTCGCAATGCAGGGGCAGCCCCTGCAAAAGAGCGCTCATCATGCCGCAGGCCACCTGGCCAATGCGGTAAAAATCCTGGGAAACGGTGGTGAGCGCCGGCGAAACGGCGGCGGACAGGGGCGAATCATCGTACCCTACCACGGACATATCCCGGGGCACCCGCTTGCCTTTTGCCTTCAAATGCCGGATGAGCCCGATGGCGGTTATGTCGCAGGCGCAAAAGACCCCGGTCACGCCCTTTTGGATGAACAGCTCCGCGGCCTCCCCGGCCCCGGCTTCCGCGAAGTCCCCCCACAGCTCAAGCTCCGGATCGGGGGCGATCCCGGCGCTGACCAGGGCCAGGCGGTACCCGTCCAGGCGCTCGTAGCTCACCTGGGCAAACTTGTGGCCGTTGAAGATGGCGATGCGCCGGTGCCCAAGGGAAAGCAAATGCTCCACCGCCATCTGTGCCCCCCGCAGGGAATCATAGCACACGGTACCGATGGCAGGGTTCGGGGGCACCTTCAGGTCCCATAAAACCGCCGGGATTTGCGTGCTTTGCAATTGCGTCAAATACGGGTCATCCGTTCTCAGGCCGCTGATGAGGATGCCGTCCAACTGATAGGGGGCGATCAGCGCCTCCAGGCTGGTTTTCATTTGGACCGGGGTTTTGATGCTGGGCAGCAGGATGATTTCCATGCCGTGGCGCAGCGCTTCATCCCGGAAGCCGGCCATCACCTGATAATCCCCTGAAAAGTCTGTCCGGTCGCTGCCCGGCGCGCGCCCCGGCATGCCGATGCGGCGTACAGCCGTACTTGGCTGCGCAACGGCAGCCTTGTCCAGCCTGTAACCGATTTCCTCGGCATAGCGCTGCACAGCCTCCCTTGTGCTGGGGCTCACCTGCGGGTACCCGTTCAGCGCTTTGGAAACCGTGGCCTTGGAAAGGCCCAGTTGATCGCAGATCATTTGAATATTGGGCGTGTTCTTCGTTGGCATAAGCAACCCCCTGACGGAGGTAGTATACAACAAATCCTTCACCGTTGCAACAGAAAAGTTTCATAAAGTTTCATTGAAACTATAGCTCAAACGTGTTGACACTTTTCCGAAACAGTGTTATCATGCAGATAGCAAAAAGGCGCGTATACGACCTGCATAAACCATCTGAAAGGAGCTTCAGCATGAAGAAAACACTCCGGTTTGTTTCCCTACTCCTTTTGTGCACGGTACTTATGGGGCTTTTGGCCGCCCCGGCCATGGCGGAGGCCATTGAAATCACCATCCCCCATTACAAGACCGGCGAAAACGTGGGCGCCAAGTTCTTTCTGCCCCAGGTGGAGCGCTTCAACAAACAATACGAGGGCAAATACCGCGTAGCCATCGAGGAGCTGACCCAGGACCTGTATGTGGAAAAGATCAAGCAACTGGGCCTGCAGGGCAAGCTGCCGCCGGTGATCGAGGGCGGCGACACGGAATGGATCCGCAACGTGGTGATCCCGAATAACATGTTCTATGACCTGTCGGGCATCCTCAAGGAGCACCCGGAGATCGACGCCATGACCACGGAATGGAACCGGGCTTACAACACCACTCCGGATGGCAAGATGGTAACGCTGAACTTCAATGTGGTGCGGCCCATGACGCTGTACTACAACGAGGCGCTGCTGCCCCTTGCAAAGACGCCGGGCGAATACGCCAACTGGGATGAACTGCTCACGGAACTGGGTGACAACAAGATCGCCTTCATGACCGGGGAAAACGCCTGGACCACCATGCTGACCTTCAGCTCCCTGATCGCGGCGGAGGAGGGCGGTGTACAGCTCCTTTCCGACCATCAAATTGAAAAGCTGACGGACTTTAGCCATCCGGCGCTGTTGGCCGCAACGGAAAAGCTGCAGGCCATGCTGCAAAAGCATGCCTCCTCCAACACCATAGGCGCGGTATACGCCGATGCCGCCAACGCTTTCATGTCCAAAAACGCGGCCATCATCGCCAACGGGTCCTGGATGGTGGGCGACTTTGCAGTGGATGCCAAGGATAAATGGTCCAACGGCTTTGACGGCGCCACCGTGCACGGGGCTGTTTTCCCGGGCAACATCGCCGTTTCCGGCACCTCCGGCAGCTTCGGCTGGTGGATCCCCGCCACGGCTACCGACGATCAAAAGGAATGCGCCGGCGCCTTCCTGGCCTTCATCCTCTCCCCCGCCGAGCTGGAAACGTACATGCTGGCCGAAGGCGGCACCGCGCCGCTGCTCACCCCCAGCAAGGAATTCCTGGAGAAACGCGCCGCGGAAAACCCGCTGCTGGATGAATATGTGGGCGCAGTCAAGGCCAACACCATCCTGATCCCCGCCTTTGCCGACTGCATCCCCACTTCCGTAGCCAATACCGGGTTTGGGTCCCTGCTGCCCAAGCTTATCGACGGGTCGCTGGCCCCCGCCCAGTTCCTTGAGCAATTGGGTGTGATGGCCAAGGAAGCCATGGGAGGATAAGCCTCTTAAAATCCTTCGGGCAGGCCGTTTCTTTTGGAAACGGCCTGCCCGAAAATCATATGGGGAGGTGCTCCATGTCCAACCGGCAGAAGCTTTCCAGGCTGGAGCGCAGGGCTCTGCCCAGCATCTATCTGTTTTTGCTGCCGACGCTCGTTATTTTTCTGGTCTTTTACCTGACGCCCATCTTCACCGTGCTCTTCACCGCCTTTGCCAACTGGGACGGCTTCAATCCCCCCTCGTTTGTGGGGCTGGACAACTTTATCCGCCTGTTCAGGCGGGAAAGCTTCCTGTACGCGCTGCGGAACCTGTCCATGTGGGGCGTCATCTCCATGACCGTACATGTGCTGATCGGCATGGCGGTGGCGTTTTTGATGTTTGACCGTTTTAAGGGCTGGAAATTCGTGCGGGCGGTGTATATGATCCCCAATGTGATCTCCGCCGCCGCCTGGGCCATGATCTACAGGTTCGTATTCAACAACGATTACGGCCTTTTGAACAATATCATCAGGATCGTCA
>JAEWWY010000028.1 GCA_023458835.1 Bacillota bacterium | reverse complement strand
TATTCCAATGCAAGAATGCACCGGGGAGCGCTGGCGCATAGAATATACGTAAACACCGTGGGCTGTCATCCTGGCGCGTCGAAGGATGACAGCCCGCAGGGGTGGACTTGCCCTTAGGGTATATCGCCATCGGCGCATGAATGTTCTGAATAAGTATCAGGTCAGCCTGCTTGCACATACGATTTTCATATGGCTTTTCAAGGCTCGTCCCCGCCGGTTACCGGCGCCCTTCCCAAAATGAAATTTTTCCTGCATTTTTTGCGAAAAGGGATTGACACGGATCCCATTTTGTGGTATCCTTCAAAAAATTTATCCGAAAGGATGGCCGCTATCATGTTTACGCGCATGCACCCTTGTGATCAACTTATGGTCATTACCATCAACATGCGCGTGTAGCGGCCAGGGCCGGTGCAGGCGCAAGCTTTGGCACCGGCGGGGATTTGGGGATCAACCGCGGTGCAAGCCGCGGTTTTCTATTTTTTGGGAGGTGGGGGGACATGAACCGGGAAGCGATCGTGGTGGAGACCCTGCGCAAGGATTACCGTACCCGCGTGAAGGCTGAAGGGTTGAAGGCCGGCATAAAGGCGCTTTTTGCGCCGGAATACCGGGAGATCCAGGCGGTCAAGGACATTTCTTTTACCGTACAGCGGGGAGAGATGCTTGCCTTCATCGGCCCCAACGGCGCGGGCAAATCCACCACCATCAAGATGCTGACGGGAATCCTTCACCCAAGCTCCGGCAATATGCAGGTGCTGGGATACGACCCGGTAAAGCAGCGGCGGGAGCTGTGCGCCCATATCGGCACGGTATTCGGGCAGCGTTCGCAGCTTTGGATGCACCTGCCCCCGGTGGACAGCTTTGCCATGATCGGGGCCATCTATGGTATTGAAGATAACGAGCGGCGCAGGCGGGTGGATGTATTGGCCCAGCGCTTTTCGCTGGGGGAGTTTTTGCATACACCGGTGCGCAAGCTGTCGCTGGGGCAGCGCATCCGCTGCGAGATCGCCGCGTCGCTTTTATACGAGCCGGACATCCTGTTTCTGGATGAGCCCACCATCGGCCTGGACGTGGTGGTGAAGCAGGCGATACGGGAACTGATATTGGAATGGAACAGGGAAAAGGGGATCACCGTGTTCTTGACCAGCCACGACCCCGGCGATGTGGAGCATATCTGCCGCCGGGCCATGGTGATCGACCACGGCCAGGAGGTGCTGGACCAGAGCGTGGAGCATTTGAAGGCCACGTATTTGAACCGCAAGGTGATCACCGTGAAATTCCTGGAGCCCCGGAAGCTTTCCGAAATGAATGGGGTAAAGGTGGAAGAAAGCGGGGTTCAGGCGGTATTGACAGTGGATACAAGGGTGCAGCCCATCGGCGTTGTGATGCAGGCGGTAACCGAAAAGGGCGGCGTGGCCGACATCACGGTGAATGATCCGCCGATGGAGGAAATCATCACCACCATATTCCGCTCCCGGGAGGTGGGCATGTGAGCAGCCTGCGCAAATACGCCGTGATCGCACGCATCCACATACAGAATGCCTTCAACTACCGGATCCGCGTGGTGAGCGGGCTTCTGTTCTACACGCTGTTCATCTTCGTGTTTTTCAGCCTGTGGCAGGCCATCTATCAGGAAGGATCGGTGCATGGCTACACCCACGGGCAGGTGGTCTGGTACCTGATCGTGACGGAATTGGTGGTGTTCGGCTGCCGCATCCCCATCGTGGGGGAGATCAACGAGGATGTGAAAACCGGGTCCATGGCCTACCTTTTGAACAGGCCGGTGCATTATATCGCCTATCAGGCGGCATCGGCAGTCGGGCATGTGGCGGTGAACCTTATGTTTACAGGTACGCTGGCGGTAGTGCTGGGGCTTGTGTTCGTGGGGCCGATACCGGACTTTCAATGGGCGGGGCTGCCGCTGATGCTGCTCAGCATGCTGATGGGGATCGCCCTGCAGTTTTTCAGCCTGGTGGCCGTGGGGCTCACCGCCTTCCGCCTGGAGGACAACAGCGCCATTTACCTGATTTATCAGAAGCTGGTGTTCATGCTGGGCATGTTTTTGCCCGTGGAGTTTTTGCCCGGCTGGCTGCAGGGGATCGCAAAGGTGCTGCCGTTTTCGTATGTGGCCTGGGGGCCGGCAAAGCTGTTTGTGGATTTTTCCTGGGCGATGTTTTTGCAGGTGGCGCCGATGCAGCTTTTGTGGATCGGGGTGGCGGTGGGGATATCGGTTGTGATGTACCAGGGCGGGATGCGGAACCTGCAGACAAACGGGGGGTGAATGAGTATGAAACGCCATTTGAAAATCGCTTTCCGCTATTTCAAGGTGAATCTGGCCTCCGCCATGGAATACCGGTCCAGCTTTTTGATGCAGGCCTTCGGCATGGCGTTGTCCAACGCCACGTTCGTATTCTTCTGGTGGGTGGCCTTTTCCCAGGTGGGCGGGCGCATCGGCGGATATGACTTTGCGGATGTAATGTTCATTTGGGCCTTGTGCAGCTCGGCCTTTGGCTTGAGCCATGTGCTCTTCGCCAATGCCAACCAGTTGACCAGGCTGATTGTGACGGGGGAGCTGGATACCTTTTTGCTGCAGCCCTGCAACCTGCTGCTCAACGTGTGCTGCGCCCGGACATCCCTTTCGGCGTATGGCGATCTGCTCTACGGCGTGGTGCTGATGGCCCTGACCCAGGGCGGAAACGGTCCGGCTTGGCTGTTTTTCGCGCTGGGGGTGCCGGTGGGGGCGCTGCTGATTGCGGCCATCGGGCTGATTGCCCATACGCTGACCTTTTACTTTGGGGATGCCTCTGTTGCCGGGAACATGAGCCAGGAATTCGTGGTCAATTTTTGCATCTATCCCATAGGGATTTATCAGCGCATCGTACAGCTTTTGATGTATTCGCTCATCCCCGCGGCCTTTATCGCCCATGTGCCCTTGCGCCTGGCCAGGGGCTTTACCGTGGGCTGGCTGCTGGTATGGCTGGCGGCGTCGATTGCCTATTGCGCCTTCGCGGTATGGTTTTTTTACCGGGGGCTGCGCAGGTATGAATCCGGAAACCTGATCATAACCAGGCTGTGAAGAAAAGCTTTTGGCTGCCGGGCCCAGGCCTGGCGCAGACAGGGCGGCATCATACTCACCGGATTGCCGCCATCGGCCTGCCCGGGTGGGATAATATTGTACTTTATATGTTTTCTCTTGAAAAATACCATGGGGAAACATTATAATGTGTAGTTATAGGAACACAATAATGTGTCCTTGATGAAGGAGGCAAATGAATGAAGAAAATCCTTGCCGTGGCCCTGACCCTGGTGCTCTTGCTGGGCGCATCCTCTGCTTTTGCTGATACGATCAAAATCGGCGGCATCGCCCCGCTCACCGGCTCGGTTTCCGTATACGGCCTGCTGGTTCAGGCCGGCGTCAATCTGGCCGTTGAAGAGGTGAACAAGAACGGCGGCCTTCTGGGCAGCCAGGTTGAGATCGTGTGGATGGATGATACCGGCGACGCTGTGGAGGCTACCAACATTTATAACCAGTTGGTATCCGAGGGTATCGTCGCCCTGGTAGGCCCCGTGACCACCACCCCCACCCTGGCGGTAGGCACCCGCGCCGCCGCGGACAACATGCCCATGATCACCGCATCCGCCACCGCCTATGCTGTCACCAGCGCCGGCCCCAACGTGTTCCGCGCCTGCTTCCTGGACCCCTTCCAGGCCGAGCTGATGGCCATTTACGCGGCGGAGAGCTTGAAGGCCGCCAAGGTGGCCGTGCTCTATGACAATACCAACGATTATTCCATCGGCCTTGCCGAATCCTTCCAGTCCAAGGCCAAGGAGCTGGGGCTTGAGGTTGTGGCGGCTGAATCTGCCGTGGCAAGCGACGCCGACTACACGCCGCAACTGTCCAAGATCGCCGATGCGCAGCCCGATGCCGTATTTGTATGCTACTATGTTGAGACTGCCGCCCTGATGCTGCGCCAGGCTGTGGATGTGGGCCTGGAAGCCATCATGATGGGCCCCGACGGCTGGGCTGATATCCAAAAGCAACTGGAAGATGCCCCCGACCTGCTGAACAACGCCGTGTACTGCGATGCCTTTTCGACGGAGGATCAAAGCCCCGCCGCCCAGGCGTTTATTACGGCCTTTACCGAAAAGTACGGACAGAGCCCCGCTGGCTTTAATGCCCTGGGGTATGATGCCGCCAAAATCATACTGACGGCTTTGGAAAAGTCCGGCAACGCCGCCGATAAGCAGGCTGTTATCGATCAGCTCAAGGCCACGGATCTGGAGCTTTCCACCGGACGCATCAGGTTTGACGATCACAACGATCCCATCAAATCCGCGTTCATCATGGGCTTCAAAGACGGCGCGCCGGTCCTGGTCACCCGCGTCGACCCGTAATACATGTAATCCGGTTCGCGGCGGAGGGCGATGTTCCATCGCCCTCCGCGATTCAGTTTATACAGGGGGATAAGCCATGCAACTGTTTGCGCAGAACCTGATCGGCGGATTGCAGATCGGCAGCATCTATGCCCTGATCGCGCTGGGCTATAC
>JAEWWY010000027.1 GCA_023458835.1 Bacillota bacterium | reverse complement strand
ACCCTTAACACGGCGCAGGCGATGCCCTTCAAGGGATTCAGCGTTTCCACCGGGCAGTCGCTGCCGTAAGCCACATGCATCCCCATGCGCTCCATGGTGCCAAAAGCATAGGAGGTGGAAGCCAGTTCCCTGCCCACCCGGCTTTGTGCGATGTGCATGTCGCTGGCCAGAAAGACCGGCTGGACAAGCGCCACAATATCATTCCCGGCCATGCGGAAAACAAGCGGCCTGTCGGTGATCTGGCAGTGTACGATGCCATGGCGCAAAGGATTGCGGCCTGCCTTTGTCACAGCCCCGAAGCTTGACAGGACGGTATCCATGGCGCCGTCGCCGATGGCATGCACCACGACCTGCAGGCCGTTTTGCGCGGCTTTTTGCACATAGGCGTCCAATGCCTCCGGCTCCAGCACCCGTATCCCGCGGGTTTCCGGCGCATCCTTATAGGGTGCTCTTAAAAGCGCGGTCCTGGAGCCAAGGGAACCATCCGCAAACAGCTTCACCGGCCCCATTTTCAAAAAGGGGGCATGCAAATATGTACCGGTGCGGTACCCTCTATGTATATACTCATCCAGATGCGCCTGACACCCGATCCCGGCTTGCTGGGTAACCCGCAGGCGCAGCCCTTTTTCATAAAGCCGGGCGTAGACGGCGGTCACTTCATCCATATCCCCGCCTGAAACATCCTGGCTTGCCACGGCTGTCAGGCCGTTTTCCAGGGCATGGCGCATGGCGTATTCCATCTGCGCCTCTTTTTCCAGATCGCCGGGCTCAGGCACGATCCTGAAAAGAAGGTCCATGGCGTTTTCCCGGAAGATGCCGGTGGGCTCTCCCGCTTCGTCCACGTCTATCTGCCCGCCCGCTACCGCCGGGACCGGCCTTCCGATGCCGGCCATCTCAAGCGCCTTTGAATTGCAGCATAGCATGTGACCGCACTTGCGGCTGATGATGATGGCGTGTCCCGTGGAAATCCTGTCCAGGTCATACCTGTTTGGCAATCGCTTTTCCACGGTGAACTGCTCCTGGTCCCAGCCCCTGCCGGTGACCACGGCCCCGGGGTTTGGCCGCAGGCGGTCAAGGGTCCCGCGCCCCCGCTCTACCAGCTCGCTGATGGAGGTGACATGGGCGGCGGGAATGCTTCCGGCCGCGCGGCCGAAAAAAGCCAGGTGCAGGTGGCTGTCGTGAAACCCGGGCACCAGCAGCCGCCCGCCGGCATCAATGCGCCCGGCGCCGGGCTCCGCGGCAGCCAGCACTTCTTCATTCGTGCCGGCCAGGGCGATATGTTCTCCCCTTACCAGCACCGCCTTTGCAAATATTCCCCGTTCCATATAAACTTTCGCGTTGAAAATAACCTTATCCATGGCTTCCTCCAGCGGTCGCAGGCCGTTATTGCCAGGCACATTTTACCACGGCGCCCGTTGTTGCACAAGGGAGATGCCTTTGCGCTCCCTTTTCCATCACGGAAATGATATAATTGCATTTAAGCAATATACCATTGCTCCTGCGACTTATACAGCCTGGCATACTCACCTTCCGCTGCCATTAACTGCGCGTGTGTACCCTGTTCAACCAGTTTGCCGTTCTTCATGACCAAAATCCGGTCAGCAAGCTTCACCGAACCCAGACGATGTGTAATAATCAGAGCAGTTTTGCCCTTGGAAATTTCCGCAAACCGATTATATATTTTCGTTTCCTCGATAGGGTCAATGGCCGCTGTAGGTTCGTCCAGCACAATGAACCGGTGAGCGCGGAAAAAGCTTCGGGCGATGGCTACGCGCTGCCACTGGCCGCCGGATAAATCCACTCCGTCGAACTCCCGCGACAGCATGGTCTCATAGCCGTTGTTAAAGCTGCCGCCGCTTTTGTCGATGCCGGCCTTCGCGCAAACTTCATCCAATCCGGCGCTGCCTGCATTCCTGCCGACATCACTGATACCGACATTTTCGCGCAGAGTCATTTGATACCGCTGATATTTTTGGAATACTGCCGAAATATGCGTAAACAGCGAACCCGCCGCAGCATCCTTTGTATTGACCTTTCCGTAAAACACGCTGCCGCCATCCGGCAGGTACAGCCCGAGCATCAGCCGGGCGAGGGTAGATTTGCCTGATCCGTTCTCGCCAACCACAGCGACGGTTTCACCGTGGCTGATCGTTAAAGTAACATCGTCAACCGCTTTTTGCGCGGCGCCCGGATAGGCAAAAGACACGCCGCGCAATGAGATGCCGGTGCCTTCCGGCAATTCCAAGCCCATGCCCTCCCGCTCGGGCATTTGCATGAACCGGAGATAATTTTGCACCCTGCCAAAGTCACGGGCGACAGCGCCGAAATTGGAACAAATCAATTCCTTCATCAGGGAAAACATCTGATCGACCGAACCAAAGACCGCGGCAAACGCGCCAACGCTGATCTCACCTTTCGTCAATGAAGCCAGCAGCAGAAACAGAATACCGGCATAGCCGCCCAGCGACAGCAACTGCATTCCCAATTCCGCCATATCGGACTTGACGGCGGCCCGAAACCTCCATTTGTTTAGCAGGGATAACGAATCGGCATACAGCCTTCTGAAATAGGGAAACGCGCCTAAAATCCGGGTTTCCTTAAAATATTCGCGGCCGGTCATGCAGCTTTCATAATAATCAAACTCCCGGCGGACAGGCGCGGCCTTATCCTCCGCTTTGGAGAAAACCTTTGTCCGAAAAAAATGTGTCAGCAATGTAGGCATGAAAACAAGCGCCAGGGAAATCACCAAAAGCGGCTTGATGGCAAAAAGATAAAAAGCCATGCAAACGAAGTAAGGGATATAAAAGCTCACCATCAGGAGTATGGTTCCCGTGAACCAAACGGCTTCATTTTTCCCTTGTATCGCCTTATTCATGTCGTCCAGCATTTGCGTATCCTCAAAGCATACCGGGGCGCTCTTGCTCATTTTTTCATGCAGCTTAAGCGAAAGCACTCCTTCGGCTTTACGGTAATACATCATATTGATAAAGTTGGCAGCACCGTTAAGCGCCTGCTTTGCAACATGCGAAAGCCCCAACAGGAGCAAGCCGGAGATTACGGCTGCCAATGCCGTTTTGTGAGCCGCAAAACCGGCTGCCCGGTCAAAAAACATCTGCGTTACAGGCGCAATCGCACCATATGCAAGTCCATGCGCCACGGCCAAAACCTGCCATAAAGCAAAGGTCCATGGAGATACGCGCACGATTTGGGGAATCATCCTGCAAAACGCCTGAAATATATTCACGCCTTTGGATTTTCCGTTTTTCACGCGTACCACCCCCTTTGGGCCTCGTACATTTGGGCATACGTACCGCCCATAGCCATCAGCTCGCCATGCGTTCCCTGTTCGGTTACATGACCATCGGCAATTACGAAAATTTCATCCGCGAGCCGCGCCGCGCCAAGCCTATGCGTTATGAAGACCGTGGATTTATCTTCACTGATTCTGCCAAAAAGCCTATATACTTCGCTTTCGGCAACCGGGTCAAGCGCGGCGGCCGGTTCGTCCAATATATGTACGGGGGCGCGGCTGACAAGGGAGCGGGCAATGGCTACCCTTTGCCACTCGCCGCCTGACAGATCAACGCCATCGCTTTTTATCTTTCCAAGGGGTGTATGTATTCCATCGGGAAGCTTTGATATGGTTTCGTCAAGACCCAGTGTTTGAACGGCGTTCATGATCTCCGGCCCTGCCGCTCCATAGGCGTTTCCAAGCCCGATGCTGTCGGCCATGGGAATCTGATATTTTGCAAAGTCCTGATAAACGATTGAAAACAAAGCTTTTAACTCGGATTGTGTGAAATCGCGCAGGTTCCTTCCATCAATCAGGATATCCCCCGTATAATGATCGTACAGGCCGGTCAGCAGTTTGGTGATGGTGGTTTTCCCCGCGCCGTTTACACCTACAAAAGCGTAATGCTTTTTCGCCAGCAGCTTGAGATCGAGGTTTTTAAGCACCATTGCAGCGGTATCGGGGTAGGCAAAAGACACGCCCCGAAACTCAATACACTTAGGTTCAGCAATATGCGGGGCAGGCAAATCCTTTGCGCCCGCCGTTTCGGAAAGCTTGCCAAACGCGGACAAATCCCGCAGATACTCCCGGTTGCCGGCAAGTTCGCTTGTGATATGCGTAAGCTCCCACGACATCATTTGCGCCAGGCCAAAGGCGGCCGTGACAAATCCCATAAACATTCCGATGGTAATCGCTCCGGAACCAAGCGGAGCAATCAGCACGCCCGCGATTAAAACACAAATCAATACCGTTATCAAGCTGGCGCTTTTCATCTTCACAAAGCGGTTGCGCTGGGCTTTCATGTTGATTTTGTACGCGGCAAAATACTTTTCATAATACCGCTTGTTGATTTCGTCCGCATATCCAAACAGCGACCGTTCTTCCACATTGTCCCGTCCGGTCAGCAGGCCCTGCAAATACGCGGCCCGGCGGGTATGCTTCGCCGCCTCCTTTGACGCCTCATAATTCTCTTTGCCGCTCCTGACTGCCAGCCAAAACAGCGGAATCGAGAAACCAAGCATCAACAAAGCCGCCCACCATACCTGAGCCACCAGAACCAGCAATATAGAGCCGACACGGACGGCCATATCCGCCATCCGCAGGATAATGTCAAAACCGCCGCCGAGCCGCTCAGCCGGGTCTCTTCCCACACGCTCAATCAAATCCCAGGTCTCGTTGTTTTCCACATGGCGGTATTCCAGCATAGCGCGCTTTTCCGTAACGGCGGTGCGAAATGCTTCTGTTAGGTTCATATCCATCTTTGACCTGACTAAACCCATCAGCGCGAAAGTGATATACTGGTGGGAAATGAGCAGAAGAATCCATACAAGCGGCATGACAATATGGCTTGTATCCGCCTGTCCGTTTATGATTTCTATTGCGGCATCAATGAAGGCCGCTACCGCCAGCACCTGCAAGGATGGTATCAGAGCGTAAATGCTTTTATCGATGATGCGCAGCAACGCCATCCCGGGTGAAACGCTCAGCGGAATTTTAATAAAATCCGGCAGCTTGTAGTCCCGGGCATCTATTTTCACAGGAGTTCTCCTATTCCCAAAAAAATACTTGACAGGTTGCCGTTTGCATGATAACGTATGCATCCTTGACGAGCGTTATCGGAAGTGATGTGTATGAAGATCCTGCTGACCGCCTTTGAGCCCTTCGGCGGGGAGACGGTGAACCCGGCCCAGGTGGCCGTAAGGCTGGTGGCCGGCCGGGTCGCCGGGGCCGAGATCGTAAAATGCCCGGTGCCTACAGTGTTCGGCCGGGCCATCGATGTGGCGGCGGAAGCCATGCGCGCCGTCCGGCCCCAGGCGGTGGTATGTGTGGGCCAGGCGGGAGGGCGTACCGCCATCACCCCGGAGCGGGCGGCCATCAATGTGGAGGATGCGGTTATTCCGGATAATGCGGGCATCATCCCGGTGGACAAGCCTGTCATTCCCGGCGGCCCGGCGGCTTACTTTTCCACGCTGCCCATCAAGGCCATGGTCAAGGCCATCCAGGATATTGGCCTGCCCGCGGCGGTATCCAATACGGCGGGCACATTTGTATGCAACCATCTGATGTATGGCGTGCTTCACCTGATCCAAAACGAATTCCCCTTAACGCCGGGCGGTTTTATTCACGTGCCCTATCTTGTGGAGCAGGCGGTCAAAAAGCCGGAGCCGACATTTGGCATGACCCTGGAGGATATCATCAGGGGGCTGGAGGCTGCCCTTGCCGCCGTGGCGAAGGCCCTGCCGGAATGTCCATTCAGACCTTAACGCATGGATAGCCCCCATGATCAGATGCACGCCTGCCTTCGGACTGCCAAAAGCCGGTGCTCTGCGGGCGGGTTATAACCGCCCGCTTGCGCCGGGCCTTTTCAGCGTCATCTTTTCATCCATTCGCCTGCCGCTATGCTCCCCGTCATTTCCCCATTTCCCCGTTCATAAAATCCACGCTGCCCGTTTGAACAAAGGCTGCGGGCAGGTTTTGCATGCCCTTTGTTTCCCGTTTGAAAACCAGCTTTTTGAGCATGGCCTGCCGCGCTGCTTCCTCCGTCAGCTCATAGGGGCGGTAATCCCCCGCGCCCTGGGTGCGGCAGGGGATGACGGTGAAATTCTCCAGCTCCGGCCCGTCCTTTGTCAGGCGGTAGCGAAGCTGGAAGATGCCCGTATCCGGGTCCGCCCTGCCCATGGTGCCGAAGGTGAAATTCCCCAGGCTATAGAAGATGGGTTTGCCATTGTAAAAGTGCACCGGCTGCAGGATATGGGGATGGTGCCCGTACAGCACGTCCGCCCCGGCGTCCAGTATCTTTTTCGCATAGGAATACTGGCCGCTGTTCGGGGTGGCATGCAGTTCCCGCCCCCAGTGCAGGCTGGCGATCACAAGGCTGCAGCCCTGGTCCCGCAGGGCCTGGATCCGTTGGGCGATCCGTTCAATATCGCTGTTTTGCGGATACGTAAAGCCCACAAATCCGATTTTGATGCCCTTCGCCTCATGCA
>JAEWWY010000026.1 GCA_023458835.1 Bacillota bacterium | reverse complement strand
CTATGGGATAGATTACAATCCAGGCGAGCATTTCATAAAGTACCTTTTGGATTTAAAAACAACAGAAGCGCTGGCGGAAAAGGCGAATATGCCCGATAGGGCAAACGCCATAAGCGCTTGGTTTATTTCCTTCGAAGGCTTGCTGCGGGAAATATTTGAAGACTCTTCACTTAAGCTCGATTTTGATATTGATTCATTTACATTTACGATCCATGTGATCGATCGGGAGCCTTTCAGCCTGAACCAAATGTCCAGCGGCTATTCCGCCATCTTTGATATCGTGGTCAATATCATGATGCGCATGGAAAAGCATAGAAAGGACTTTTATGACATCGAAGGGCTGGTCCTGATCGATGAGATTGAAACGCATTTGCATATTGACCTGCAAAAAAAGATCATGCCCTTCCTGACAAAAACTTTTCCAAATATTCAGTTTATCGTTTCTACGCATTCACCGTTTGTATTGCATTCCATCAGCAACGCTGTGGTCTATGATTTGGAAAAGAGGCTCCTTATTGAAAACGGCCTGGGCGGCCTCCCCTATGACGGGATCATCGAGGGTTTTTTCAATGAATCCTTGCTTTCATCTGAGATGGAAAGCAACTTTAAACGCTATAAGGAACTTTTCGCGAAGCCGGCCTTAACATATGAGGAAAGGGAGGAAATTGCAAAAATAGAGTTTTATCTGGATGAGGTACCGGATTATCTATCCCTGGGATTCAATGCGGAATACCAAAGATTGAAGCTTGAGTTCAGGCAAAGAGGATGACCATCTATGGTAAAAATCTTACGCTCTCCAACACCTCCCGCCTCGTTGGTTGCTGAAAAAGAAAAGGCAAATGGATCACACCGATGCGAAGACGTTGTAAAACAATTGGTACATGATTTTCATAATAAGTGTTACATCTGTGAACTCAAGGGCCTGCAAGACCCGGAGGTGGAGCACCTTATCCCGCATGAAAATGACAAGTATCATGATCTGCGGTTTGACTGGAATAATCTTTTTCTGTCGTGCGGTCATTGTAACGGTAATAAAAACAATGGAGAATATGCAAGGAAAGTGATTGACTGTACTACAGTAGACCCTGAAGATCATATAGACTTTCAATTTTCCAGTCTGGAAGAGATCATTGTCAAAGCCAAGAACGATTCGGAATCATCAGTAATGACTACGCAATTGATCAACAATGCCTTCAATATGAGGAATACGGGCATACGCTTTGCCGCCTGCGATCAAAGAGCAAAGGATCTGTCAAAGGAAATGACAATATTCTTTCGTTCGCTTATAGAGTATGAAAATGATCCCTCAGGCTTTTCCAGACAGGCAGTCGCTGCGCTGCTGGATCGAGCGAGCGCTTTTGCGGCCTTTAAACGCAGCTATATACGTTCAAGGCTTGACCATTATAGCGAATTTGCTCAGTATCTAGCTTGATTATACCAATGGAGCCTTCTATTTGCATGATGTTAGGCTGGCATGGAAAACCTGACGCAATGGGTAGCCTATTGGTTCCGATGCGAATCATATGTAACTTTTGGGGCGGCTTTGGCTTCCGTCCCGTTTTGAATATTGGCGAAATTGTGAAAAAACCTTCATTTTTCTTGCGCAAAAAATTTCAGGATGCTATAATAACATTCAATAGACCCAAAAAGGAATCTATTTCCTGCGCATCGTCATTTGTGCAGAAGGCTGAAGGGGGAATGCTCGTGGCAGGCTATGTATCGGATGCTGTTATCCGCAGGCTGCCCGGTTATTACCGGCATCTGCGGGAGCTGGAGGCGGCAGGCGTGCATCAGATATCATCCCAGGAACTGGGCAGGCGCATGCAGCTCACCGCATCCCAGATCAGGCAGGATATCAATTGCTTTGGCGGGTTTGGCCGCCAGGGGTATGGCTATGAGGTATCCAAGCTCAAGGGGCACATCGCGGAGATCCTGGGCTTGAACAAAAAGCACCGCATGGTCATCATCGGTGCGGGAAACATCGGCCGTGCCGTGGCGAATTATCCGTCCTTTGGCAGGGAAGGCTTTCAGGCAATAGCCATCTTCGATACCGATCCCGCCAAGATCGGCACCGAGGTAGCCGGCGTAAAGGTATTGAACACCGATACGCTGGAAGCGTTTCTTTCCGAAAACCAGGCGGACATCGGCGTGCTGGCGATACCCTCCAAAGGCGCCCAGCAGATACTCAACAAACTGGTGGAAAAGGGCGTCAAGGGCATTTGGAATTTTGCGGCCACAGACCTTACGCATCCCAGCGGCGTGACCGTGGTCAACGTGCATTTAAGCGACAGCCTGCAGGTGCTGTCCTTCAGGATGCTCCATGCGCAGGGTGAATAAATTCCTTTTTCCGGCATGGAATCCGTCTTTTCCATCGTTCATTGAATGTAACCATACTTTGTTATGAAGGAGCGTATACCCATGGATCAGACCCCTTCCAGGAGGAATTCTCAGGGCCGGGATCAGGTGTCGATGCCCCGAGTCGTTCGCGCCAGGAATGTGGCCGACCGCTCCTTTGAGCAGTCATTTCCCCCTGTTTCCACAGCCAATCCCGGCCGTGCGCCGGTGCAGGGCAATGATGGGCACCGGGCTTCCGGGGGCAGGGCGGCGCGCTACAGCAGGGATTCGGCGCAAAACTATGGAAGAGGCGGCTCCGGTTACCGGGAAGAAGATTACGCCGGCTCCTCCAGAAGAAAGAACACCCATCCCATTCTATACGCCACGGTCATCATGGTCTGCACTTTGGGGCTGGTAGGCATTGGGCTGATGATGGCACCCCAACTCTTTGGCATTTTTTGGAAGGACATGCCCAACTACGGGTTCATGAACGGCCGGCTGATCGCCTGGGATGCTTCCCGGATGAACGATTACAGGAACGAGCGGAGCTTCCTTAGCCGGGATACGATTTTCCCCGGTGTGTATGTGGACAACATCCACGTGGGGAACATGACCATCGATCAGGCCAGGGAATCGCTTGCATCCGGCCCGGTACAATCGGACAGCGGATTTTCCCTGACGGTGAACATCGGCAACCGTTCTTTCCCCATCAATAGCCAGTTGGTGCCGCTGAGCCGGAACGTGGACCAGGTGCTGGAGCAGGCGTACGCGTTGGGCAGGCAAAATACCGCCGCCGCCGATGCTTCGGCAACGCCTTTTGAGCGGCGGCTGAAAGCCACCGAGGACCTGTACCACCAAAACGTGTTCCTTACATCCCATGTGTCCTACGACAAGGCGGCGGTGCGGACGCTGACCGATGAGATGGTCAACCGCCTGAACAGGGATCCTGTCGACGCCACGGTTCAATCGTTTGACTTCAATAGCAGGAAGTTCACCTTTAGCGACGAGGCTGTGGGCGTGAGGGTGGACGGGGAAGCGCTGTACCAGCAGGTCATCGCCAAGCTGGACGCCAAGGAGTACGGCCAGGCCATCACCTTTACGCCGGAAATTCTGAACCCCAGGGTAACGAAGATCGAGCTGATGAACAGCTTCAAAAAGGTTTCCGAATACACCACCAGCACCACCAGCAATTCCAACCGCAACACCAATGTGGACCTTTCCGCCAAGGCCATCAATGGGAGCGTGGTGAAACCGGGGGAAGTATTTTCCTTCAACCAGACCACCGGGCAGCGGACAGAGGCCAAGGGCTACAAGGAGGCCATCGCCATTTCCGGCGGGCAGTCGGTTCCGGATATCGGCGGCGGCGTATGCCAAACTTCCAGCACGCTGTTCAATGCCGTGGCCAAGGCCGACCTGGAGATCGTGGACCGCAGCCCCCACTCCTGGCCCAGCTCCTACGTGGAAAAGGGGCTGGATGCCACCGTTAACTGGCCGAACCTGGACTTCAAATTCCGCAACAACAAGGATACGCCCATCTTCATCATCAGCTATTACAACAACCGTAAGGTGACGGTGGAGATCTACGGCATGAGCATTGGCCAGGGCATGGCCATCGATTTGAAGTCCGAGGTGACCAAAACCATCCGGCCTTCATCCGACGTAAAGTACGTGCAAAATTCCAAGCTTTCCCCGGGCACCAGCAAGGAAATCATTGAGGCCAGAACCGGCTACGTGGTGGATACCTTCAAGGTGTGGTACAAGGACGGCCAGGAATTCAAGCGTGAAAAGCTGTTTACCTCCAACTATAAGGCGTATCAAAGAACGGTGGAATATAATTGACCTGCTCCCGCCGCGCAAGCTCCCCCGCATGCATGCTTGACCTTGTATGGGAACCCCGGAGCATTGGGACAGTGTCTGAAGAAAGCAGTTTTTTCATAGCGGCCGGCGGCGTTTAAGTGGCGTCAGCCGGCCCAATATTCAATATTCATTTTTGCCCCTCAAAGGCGGTCAAACCCGCCCATATTGCTGCAAATGCTTTCAACCTTCCGGATGCGGCTGCCCGCGCCTGTTCCGGCCCGCAGGCAAACCGCGCTTATGCTAATGCAAAAACACCTCAAAGGTGCGCGGGGGTGCGTGTGTAATGGACAAAATAACGGAGCAGATTATACGAAGGCGCATGCACGGGCTGTATTTGTCACGGCAATGCGGGGATATTACACAGCTCTCGCGTGAGCTTCTGGGGCTGCATTGCTGGTTTCACCGCAATGTCGCCTTTTCCGCATTGATTCGCGGCGCAAGCCTGTCGGGCTGGAAAAGAGCGCTTACGAAAACGTGGCTCTATCGGGGCACATTGCATGGCGCAGTCTTTGAGGATTTGCCGCTGCTGCTTGGTTTGCACTCGGATGATTCCTGCGCGTGGCTGCTGGAGGGCGAACAACTGAGGGATATCTCTGAGAGGGTTATGAGCCTTATGGCGGACGGCGTGTTTTCCCGCGCCGAAATGCGGCGCATATTCGCTTTTGACCTGGACGAGCGGACAATCAGCAGGATATTTTCGCCATGGGGCGGTATTTTTGTTTATTTGGCCCGGCTCGGCAAGGTCGCCTTCCGCGATATGACGAGCCGCGACTTTGATTTGATAGACGCGGAGCCGACACAAACGCCCGACGAAGTTTTGCCCGAGCTGCTCCATAGGTTCTTTGCCGCATACGGCCCCGCGACGCTTGCGGACGCGGCCTGGTTTTTGGGGATGTGGAAAGACGGCAAGAAAAAGCTGTCCGCGCTGAATCTAGATGAATTTTCGCGCCTTGAGTATCATGGGAATGTCTATTATTACGTCGAGAATGAAGCCGCCATGGGCGATATTCCTGAATTGACGCTGTTATCGGGCTTCGATCCGCTGATCGTGTCCTATACGGAACGGAGCGCGGTTCTGCCGCCGGAATATAAAAGCGCAGTCATACTGAAATCCGGCATCTGCCTGCCGACCATCGCTGTAGACGGGAAGGTGGCAGGGCTTTGGAATATCAAAAAGCGCGAGTCCATGGTAGAGTTTTTCACGGAGCAGCCCAAACGGATAAAAGACGCCGCGTTTGATTTGGTGGACAATATCCGGTGGCAGACCTCGGGAATAGTATAAAGCCATTCCAAAACATAAACGCGCCGATGTTTATCGACGCGTTTATGTTTTGAAATAGTATGAGATGGGTATGAGCGCACGAAAATTCTGCCCGCAGCCTTCCCGGGGGGAAGGCGTTCCTGTCCCTGGCCGGGCTGTTCCGAAAAAGCATTGCGGGGACGAACCGTGCCGCCCGCTTGACTTATATCAGCGATTTTCCCGTCATTTCCCCGGGCACGGGGATGCCCATGCTGGCGAGCATGGTGGGCGCGATATCCGCCAGGCGGCCGCCCTCGCGTAGCGTTTTGCCCATAAACTCCGGCCCGATGGCAATGAAGGGCACCGGGAAGGTGGTGTGGGCGGTAAAGGCCTCCCCTGTTACAGGGTCCACCATCTGGTCGGCGTTGCCATGGTCGGCTGTCACAAAGGCGCGGCCCCCGTTTTTCAGCACAGCGTCCACCACCCGGCCAACACAGATATCCACCGTCTCCACGGCTTTCATGGCGGCCTCCATGATGCCGGTGTGGCCTACCATATCGCAGTTGGCAAAGTTCAGGATCATCACATCATACCTTTGCGCATTGATCAGCTCAACGGCCTTTTCCGCCACCTCATAGGCCGACATATCAGGCTTCAAGTCGAACGTGGCCACCTTGGAGGAAGGAATCAGCACCCGGTCCTCCCCTTCGTTGGGCTTTTCCACGCCGCCGTTGAAGAAGAAGGTCACATGGGCGTACTTCTGGGTTTCGGCAATGCGATGCTGGGTTTTGCCAAGGGAGGAGAGGTATTCCCCCAGGGTGTTGTCCATGGAGGCGGGGGGATTGACGATTTTCAGCCCCGTAAAGGTCTCGTCATACTGGGTCAAGCTTACGAAATGCACGGGGAAGTAGCCGTATTCGCGTATAAAGCCTTCAAATTCCGGCTGGTTGAAGGTACGGGTCAGTTGCCGCGCCCGGTCGGGCCGGAAGTTGAAGAAAATAACGTAATCATTTTCAGAAATAACGGCGGTGGGCCTTCCGTTTTTCAAGATTACCGTGGGCTTGACAAATTCGTCGGTTTCATTCAGGGCATAGCTTTGCTCCACGGCCCGGGCGCCGGTTTCCGC
>JAEWWY010000025.1 GCA_023458835.1 Bacillota bacterium | reverse complement strand
TTTATGCACGCTTCAAGGCAGGGGGCCGTCAACACATTGCCGGTTTCCGGAAATGAAAATTCGCTCGCTCCGAAAGCGGAAGCATTTTCGGAGCGAGCGGCGACCGTAAACAAAACGGTCACAAGAGATGGCGCTTATTCGTAGTTCAGCGTGCCGCCCTGGGAAGCTACATAGTCAGCCCATTCGGCGTCGCTATGGGTGAACTTCAGCAAGCGGAGGCCGCCGTATTCGTACATGATGTTAAAGTCCAATGTGGCCCATTGCAGCCGCTGGGAGGACAGGTCGCAGACGGTGGAAGTGCCCCACGGTATGCACTGGTAGGCCCGCAGGATACCTGTTTCCACCTGGGACAGAATGGCCAGCTTGATGTCCACAAACTCGTCGGCGGCGTATTGACCGCTGCCGTTGATACTTTGCGCCCAATCCTGGAAAGTCTTCTCCACGCTTTCGGCTTCGCCGTTTCCGTCAAAGTCGTAGGTGATCGTCAGCTTTTCCTTGGTGGGATCCCAGCCGTTGCTCTCGTGAATCATGGACAGGCCGCCCATGTAATCGGTATCGCAGTACACGCGGATGGTGCTGAAGGGATAGAAGGCCGCGCCGCCCCAGGCACCGCGGATCATTTCGATCTTGCCGTCGGCAACATCCTGATAGCGGTCTTTGGCGCCGGTCATGAACTTGAAGGTGATCTTGCCTTCAAAGCCTGTGCCTTTGGTGGCCTCGGCAACGAACTGGTTCAGCAGGTCCTGCTGCTTTGTATCGTCGGGGGTAGGAGCCGCGGCGGCGGAAGCCATGCAGTTGATGTTGATGGCCTGGCCTTCGGTATAGTTGCCATCGGCGATAGCTTTCTCATACACGCTTTGGAACAGCTCGCGGGCTTCCTCCACATCGTAGCCGGTGACGGCGGCGAAAGCATCATCAATGGTGGCATAGGGGCTGCCCTCGCCATAGGTCATGCCGTACAGGTTGAGAACAGCCTCCTTGGCCTCGTTGGTATTGCGGTACTGGGAGTTGGGGTTGTTCTCGATGTCGGTATAGTACAGATAGTTGAACAGGTAATACGCGGGCTTGAAGCCGGCGGAAGCCTGGCTTACAAAGGTGGCGCGGTCCATGCTCAGGGAGAGGGCCTTGCGGAAATCGTCATAGCTGAGTATCCGCTTGTTGGCGCCATCGTTGGCTTCGGTTTCCAGGGCCTTGAGGGTATCCATGCTGGTGGCGAATATCCAGCGGAAGGTATAGGTTTCATCCGTCTTGCGCAGGTAGTCGGACATGCGGTAGACGGTCAGGTCCTCGCTGTTGAGCTCCACGAGGTCCAGCTTGCCCTGGTTGAACAACTGCAGGGCTGTGTTGTGGTCGCCAATGATATCAATCTTGATGCTGGTGGCCATGTACTGCCCCTCATGGGCGGGGTCGCTGTAGCCAAACCAGTTTTCATTGCGTTCCAGCACGAGCTGCTTATCCTTTTCGAAGCTGACCAGCTTGTAGGGGCCGGAGGACATATAGGTTTCAGCGCTTGTGCCATAGTTGGTGGCAACCAGGTTTTCCACCGTTTCTTTGCCGGCCTCGTACAGGGGCTCGTATACCAGCCAGCCGCTGGTGAAGCTTGTCAGTATGTTGAACAGGGAGACGGGGGTTTCGGAAATGTACAGGAACTGGTAATCTCCCGTCTTTACAAGCCCGACTTCCTCCCAGGTAATCTCTTCGTATTTTCCGCTTACGTAGAAGCAGAACTCTTTGTATGCTTCGGCATTGGTATCGCCAAATTTGGCGGCGATGCCCAGCAGTTCGGCCTTCAGTTCGTCGGTGAGCGGCACATAGCCTTCCTGGGCATTGTATTTCTCATACAGGTCGCTGCCATCGGCGGCTTTATAGAATTCCTCGTAGCCCTCATAATAGTCGCTCATGGGAGCGCCGAAGAAAGGAAGGCTCTCCGCAACGTTGAAGAACATGGCGGAATCTTCGACCTTCGCATATCCATCCGCGCCTAAAACGGGGGAATAGATGGGCTGGCCAACCTTGTCGCCGTTGAAATAGCCGCTGGCGTTTTTCAAAGCGGATTCGCCGGTGATATAGCTGTTGGCGCGATAGTTCTTCATGGCGGGGTCAAGCAGGGCCTTCATGGAGTAGACATAGCTGTCGGCGTTGATGAGCGTGCCGTCGGCCCATGTGGCGCCTTCGCGCAGATCCACCTGGAATACGCGGCGCTCGGTTTCATCCGCTTTGATGCCCCACTTTTCCTTGTCGGCAAAAGTGGCGGTGATATCGGTCACGGCGGTGGCCAATTCATACGTCCAAGCGAATGTTACACCGTCCTCGCCGATGGTGAGGTCCACCAAAGGCGCTTCAATAAAGGTCATCAAATCGCTTTCGTTGCTCATTTCCCAGGCATGCGGATTCCAGTTGATGGGGGAAGCCTGCATATACGCATTGTACGTATAGGTGGGTGCCGCCTCGGCCTGCGCAGCCACACCCATTCCGGCGAGCATGGCTACAGCCATCATCCAAGCGAGGATCTTCTTCATGGAGACCACTCCTTACCTATTTTTCCATGACAGCTACTGGTCATAGATTGCCTAAAGTATATAGTATTTGTATGGGGTTTTCAATCGTTTTAGGTGCAAAACAGCAGTTAATTTCCTGTCAATTGAAAAAAGTGCAATTTGTGGCCGTATTTCTTTCATTTTCGGATGGCGCCTGGCCTCAGGCGCCAATCCAATGGCCCTTGCGGAAACAAAGATAAGTGAGAATCCCCCGGACCCACAGATCGATGCCCATGGCCCACCAGGCGCCCTGGGTGCCCATATTCAGGCGGGAAATGAAAACATACGCAAGTATAAGCCTTAAGCCCATGCTGCCAAAGGCAATGAAAAAAGGCACCCTTGTTTCACCAGCCCCCCGGAGCGCGCCGGAGGAGACAAGATACAGCGCGGTGGCCGGCTGCTCCAAAGAGCAGATGCGCAGCAGCGAGGCCCCGACCAGGCGCACATCCATATCCGGGGTGAAAAGTGTCATCCACCAGGGGGCAAGCAGGAACAGCGCCACGCCGATCAGAGACATGGTGATAACGCAAAGCCGGATGGCGAGGGCGCCCCGCATCCGGGCGTTTTGCGGCTCACCCGCGCCCAGGGATTGGCCCACCAGCGTAGAGGCGGCTGCGGCAAAGCCATAGCCAGGCATATAGGACAGGGATTCGATGGTGACTACCAAGTGGTGGGCCGCCAACTGGGCGGTGCCCAGGGAAGCCACCATGCCGATGAAAATCACCTGCCCCAGGGAGATGGAGAGGCGCTCCAGGGCGGCGGGTGTGCCTATGGACATAAGCTGCCTGATCAAGGGGAGGCTGGGCCGAAGCTTCTTTGGACGCAGCCTCAAGCCGCTTTTGGAATGCATTGCGGCAAGGATCAGCCATATACCCGACAGGCCGGTGGTTGCAGACGTGGCGATGGCCGCGCCCCTTACGCCAAGCCCTGCGCCCCACATGGGAAAAGTCAGCGAGAGGAGGGAAATCTCCCGGGAAGGGTAGATCAGAAAGAAGCCGATCATGATATTCAAAAGGCTGGCGGTGGTGCTGACCTTCATGGGCGTGGCCATATCGCCCGCGCCCCGAAGCGCGGCGGCCAGCGCGATGCCTGTATAATAGGGCAGGAACCCGGCGGACAGGATGCGCATATAAAGCGTTGCTTCACCATGAAGGGCCGGGTCGGCATGCATCCACACAGGGATCAGCGGGGCCAGAAAATACGTCAAAACACTCAGCGCTGCGCCGGCTGCGATGCCTAAAAGAAACGTTTGCCGGCAGGCTGCTTCCGCCTCTTCCGTTTGCCTGGCGCCGGTAGACCGGGCGATGAGGGCTGTGCTGCCAACGCCTATGGCCATGACCAGGCTGTTGATGACCCAGGTGGGCGCCGAATTCACTGCCACCGTTGCGGTAGCCGAGGCGCCCAGGCCGCCCACCATGATCATGTTGGTGATCTGCATCATGGTAGCCGTCAGGTTTTCAAAGATAGCGGGAAAGGAAAGCCGGAGGACGTAGGAGCGCTCTCTGGGCGGGCGCTGCGGCCCTCGGGGGAGAAAAGACAGGCGGTGCATGTATATACGGCTCCTTTTGTGTGTCGGCGTTTCCCTACTGTATCATGGCCGGACCGGGAAAACAAGAGGGGGAAACAGCGGCTTGGCGCCCCTGATGCTGTGCGGCGCGGCGGCGCTTTCCGCTATAGAAGGGCTGCTGATACAGATCACGGGATAGGCGCTGAATCTGGACCGGAAGAGCATTTTAACAAGCAAATAGGAGAAGGGTGATGAAGCCCTTCCCCTTTGCTTTTTTGCATCACGGGTATCTATCCAGAGAAATGGATGCATCAGTCTTTTGTATTGGTATCAGATATCGATCTTCTTCGTTGCCACATCCAGCAGCAGCTTTTGCAGGATATGATCGAGGCTCATGGCCCCAAGGTTGCCGCCTTTGCGGTCGCGGACGGTGGCGGTTTTCGTTTCCACTTCCTGATCGCCCAGCACCAGCATATAGGGGGTCTTTTCCATCTGCGCTTCCCGCACCTTGAAGCCGATCTTTTCATTGCGCTTGTCGGTTTCCACACGCAATCCGGCCTGGGAAAGCTGCTGGGCAATTTCATCGGCCCAGGCATCCGCCCGGTCAGTGATGGTCAATACCTTCACCTGGGTGGGGCTCAGCCACAGGGGCATGGCGCCGGCGTATTTTTCAATCAGCAGCGCCAGCGTGCGCTCGTAGCAGCCCACGGAGGTGCGGTGCAGGATAATGGGGTGCTTTTTAACGCCGTCACGGTCGGTATATTCCATTTGGAAGCGCTCGGCCAACTGGAAGTCCACCTGCAGGGTGATCATGGTATCTTCCTTGCCCCAGACGTTCTTGATCTGGATATCCAGCTTGGGCCCGTAGAAGGCGGCCTCACCCTCGGCTTCCACATAGCTGATGTCCATGTGGTCAAGGATCCTGCGCATGAAATCCTGCGTTTCCTCCCAGGACTTGGGATCGCCGATATATTTGTCCTTGTTGTTCTGGTCCCATTTGCTGAAGCGGTAACTGACGTCGCTGTCCAGCCCCAGGGTTTTGAGCATGAACCGGGCCAGCTCCAGAATGCCGCGGAATTCCTCCTCCACATGCTCGGGAGCGCAGATGAGGTGCGCTTCCGAAATGGTAAACTGGCGCACCCGTATCAGGCCGTGCATCTCGCCGGAGGCTTCGTTGCGGAACAGCGTGCTGGTTTCCGCAAGCCGCATGGGCAGGTCGCGGTAGGAGCGGGTCTTGTTCAGGAATACCTGGAACTGGAAGGGACAGGTCATGGGACGAAGCGCGAACACCTCGCCTTCGGCGTTAGGATCGCCCATGATGAACATGCCTTCCCGGTAATGGTCCCAGTGGCCGGAAATTTTATACAGGTCCCGCTTGGCCATCAGCGGCGTCTTGGTGAGCAGATAGCCGCGGCGCTGCTCCTCATCCTCCACAAAGCGCTGCAGAAGCTGGATGACCCTGGCGCCTTTGGGCATCAGGATGGGCAGGCCCTGGCCGATATAATCGACAGTGGTGAAGTATTCCAGTTCCCGGCCCAGCTTGTTGTGGTCGCGCTTGCGGGCTTCCTCCTGCTGGGCAAGATAGTCATCCAGTGATTCCCTGGAGTCAAAGGCCGTTCCGTAGATGCGCTGGAGCATCTTGTTTTTTTCATTGCCCCGCCAGTAGGCGCCCGCCACCTGGGTCAGCTTGAAGGCCTTGACTTTGCCTGTGGATGGAAGGTGGGGGCCGGCGCACAGGTCCACAAAATCCCCCTGGCGGTAGAAGGAGATCACCGCATCCTCGGGAAGATCGTTGATCAACTCCACCTTGTAGGGCTCATTGCGGCTTTCCATGAGGGCAAGGGCTTCCTGCCGGTTAAGCTCGAACCGCTCCAACCGGTCATTCTTTTTGACGATCTTCGCCATTTCCTTTTCAATGTGCTGCAAATCCTCCGGCGAAAAAGCTTCCTCCACATCAAAATCGTAATAGAAGCCGCTATCGATGGCCGGGCCGATGGCCAGCTTGGCCTTGGGGAACAGCGTCTTTACCGCCTGGGCCAGCACATGGGAGGCGGTGTGGCGCAGCGTGCGCCGCCCGGCCTCGTCTTCAAAGGTCAAAATCTCCAACTCGCAATCCTCCTGGATGGGCTGCCACAATTCAACGATCCTTTCGCCGCCTACCCTGGCGCACAGTGCGGCCTTTTTGAGATCCTGGCTGATCTGGCCCGCGATATCCAGCGGTGTGGCGCCATTGTCGAACTCCCGGATGTTTCCCCGCAAGGTGATCTTCATAACCGTTTCCTCCTTATATAACGTTTACC
>JAEWWY010000024.1 GCA_023458835.1 Bacillota bacterium | reverse complement strand
TATATGAAAAGCTGTTTATATCCGATAGGAAAGCGCTCAGAAAGTATATTCTTTAAATGAAAAACGTGACTTTTTCCCTTGAAAAAGTCACTACCGAAACTGCCCCCGCGCCTCTATGATAGCATATAGAAATGATATGCATGGAGGCGTCTTTTTTATATGCTTCCAAAAAGGAGCAAGGGCCTGAAGAAAACTTCCCATGCGCGGTTTCTTTCATTCATATAACACGCCTGTAGGACCGGCGTTCCCCAAGGGAAAAGGATTTGCGGCATCGGAGAGGATCAACATGACGATAGCAATTCAAAAGGATGGAACAGGATTACATCTTGCGCTCGCAGGGCGGCTTGACACGATGACTGCGCCGCGGCTTGAAGCTGCTTTCAGGGACAACATTGGCGAAGTCACTTCCTTTTCAATGGACTTTTCACAGCTTGCCTACATTTCCAGCGCCGGTCTTCGCGTGATTCTTTCGATGCAGAAGTACATAAACGCGCATGGCGGCCAAATGATTATCCGCAAAGCCGGGAAGGCGATCATGGAGGTGTTCGAGATGACCGGCTTTTTGGATATCCTCACGCTGGAATAGCGGACGGACCGGATATATTGACAATCAGCAGGGTGCTTTGATACCGATGGAGGTGACCGGCGATGTCCCAGCCAGAAACACTATTCCGCCAAAGCAGCGTACAGCGGCTTTCCTCCCCCGAGAAGCTGGATGATTACATTCGCGTCGCAAATCCAAGCGTTTGGCTGATGCTGGGGGCCGTTGCCATCTTGCTCGCCTGCGCATTGGCGTGGGGCGTGTTCGGAGCGGTTCAGACGAGCCTGACGCGGCCGTTTGTTTCAAGCAACGGGCTTCTCGTGGCATTCTTTACGCCCGGGGAGGCGGCGTCGCTCGCGGTGGGGATGCCGGTGGACGTGGGCGGAACACCCGGGACGGTCCGCGAAATCGATGCGGCGCCGCTCTCCCGCGCCGAGGCCGCCGCACAGTTGTCCGGCGATTACGCGGCGTTCACCATGGGATTGTCCGAGTGGAATGTGCGCGTGGTGGTCGCCTCCGAAGCAAAGGTTCAGGAGGGCGCGTTCAGCGAGGTCAGGATCACGACGGATTCCATGCGGCCAATCGACTTTTTGACAAACTGACGGCGGGGGGTGAGGCGATTGCCGCGCGGTTATGCGAAGGTGCCCGTTGTTATCCAGATGGAAGCGCTGGAATGCGGCGCCGCATCATTGGCAATGGTTCTAGCCTATTATGGAAAATGGCTGCCCCTTGAGCAGGTGCGGGCCGACTGCGGCGTGTCCAGGGACGGTTCCAAGGCGCTGAACCTCCTTCGCGCGGCGCGTTCCTACGGCCTGGAGGCGTCCGCCTACCGGTATGATACGGTGGAGGCCCTCAGGGGGGTGCCGACGCCCTGCATCCTATTTTGGAACTTCAATCATTTCGTGGTTCTGGACGGATTCAAAGGGCATATGGCGGTGCTGAACGATCCCGCCCGGGGCGTTGTCGCGGTCGGGATGGAGGAGTTTGACAAAGCGTTTACGGGCATCTGCCTGCATTTTAAGCCCGCGGCGGATTTCAGGCCCAGCGGCAAGCGGCGCTCCGTATGGGAATTCGCCAGATCGCGGCTGCGGGGCGCGCTTATGCCGTTTCTGTTCGTCCTGGCAACCGGGGGGCTGACAGCGGGGCTGGGCGTCATCTACCCGGCATTTTCCCGCGTGTTCCTGGACCGGCTGCTAAGCGGGCGGAATCCCGAATGGCTGTATCCCTTCATCGGCCTGATGGCCGCCGCGGTCGTGCTGACGGCCGTTGTGACGGGCATCCGGACGCTGTACATGCTCAAAATTTCGGGCAAGCTGGCCATCACAGCCAACGCTTCGTTCATGTGGCATGTTCTGCGCCTGCCGATGGCGTTTTTTTCCCAGCGCATGGCAGGCGATATCGCCAACAGGCAGGCTTCCAACGCAGGCATCGCCATGACGCTGATCAATCAACTGGCGCCGGTGGTGCTAAACCTTGGGATGATGGTCTTCTATCTGATCGTTATGCTGCGCTATAGCCTGATTCTCACCGCGGTCGGATTGTTTTGCGCGGCGTTCAACATGTATATGGCGCAAGCCATCTCCAAAAAGCGCATCAACCTTTCGCGCACGCAGATGCGGGACGCCGGCAAGCTGTCCGGCACGCTGGTTTCGGGCATTGAAATGATCGAAACCATCAAGGCCACAGGCGCCGAGGAAGGGTACTTTGCGCGCTGGGCGGGATACCAGGCGGCCGTCAACGAGGCCACGGTGCGCTTTTCGCAGATCAACCAATACCTTGGCGCGGTTCCGGGCGTGGTTCAGGCGCTGGCGAACATCGCCGTTCTCATGCTCAGCGTGGCGCTTGTTATGAAAGGCCAGTTTACGATCGGCATGATCCTCGCCTTCCAGGGCTTCATGTCGTCCTTCCTGTCCCCGATGAACTCCCTGATCAACGTAACGCAAAAGGTCCAAGAAATGCGCACCTCCATGGAGCGCATCGAGGACGTCATGAACTGCAAGCCCGATGTGGACTACGCCGATACGGAGCCGGGCGATGACCGCTCCTGGGCAAAGCTGTTCGGCAGCCTTGAGATGCGCGGCGTTACCTTCGGCTATTCAAAATTTTCCCCGCCTTTGATTGAGAATTTCAGCCTGAAGCTGGAACCGGGTGCGAAGGTAGCCTTTGTCGGGCCCTCAGGCTGCGGAAAATCCACGCTTTCCAAGCTGATCTCCGGGCTGTATAAGCCCTGGAGCGGTGAAATCCTGTTGGGCGGCATACCCATCGGTCAAATCCCGCGGGAAATCCTGACCGGTTCGCTGGCCGTGGTTGACCAGGATATCATCCTCTTTGAGGACACGATTTCGGCCAATATCAAGATGTGGGACAGCAGCATCGAGGATTTTGAGATGATCCTCGCCGCCCGCGACTCGCGGCTTCACGAGGATATCATGCAGCGCGAGGGCGGCTATGGCTACAAGATCCTGGAGGACGGCCGCGACTTCTCCGGCGGGCAGCGGCAGTGCTTCGAGATCGCCCGGGTGTTGGCACAGGACCCCACGGTCATCATCATGGACGAGGCGACCAGCGCCCTGGACGCCAGGACCGAGGCCGAGGTGGTTTCGAATATCAAGGACCGGGGCATCACCTGCGTGGTCATCGCCCACCGGCTGTCCACCATACGCGATTGCGATGAAATTGTGGTGCTCAACAACGGCAAGGTGGCCGAGCGCGGCACCCATGAAGACCTATACGCAAATAACGGGCTGTATACGCAATTGGTGGCGACCGAATAGGAGGCGAATGCCGCGTGGGATGGTTTGATGAACAGATCAGGCAACGCAAGGACATGGATGAGGATAGCTTGCGCGGCGCGTTCGCCGATCTTGCTTCCGCCGTCTCAAAACACTCTGCGTACGGCCATTCCCAGGGCACGGACCGAAGATGGCTGCAGTCGGTCGTGGATGAAATCCTTGGCTTCTATCACGAGCCTCACGTTGAGCTGTCCGGGGAGATCCTGGACATTGATGAGGCGTTCACCCATGTCCTGCGCGTCAACGAGATGATGCGGCGCACCGTATCGCTCACAGGTGCATGGTATACGAACGCCTCCGGCGCGATGCTGGGCCGGCTGAAAAGCGGAGAGCCTGTGGCGCTGCTCCCTCGTGGGCTGTCCGGCTATGCCTACCGCGACCCGCTGACAGGCAAGCTTATGAAGCTGAGCAAAAGAAACGCGGATCTGCTGGAGGAGCAAGCGGCCGTCTTCTATAAGCCCCTGCCGCTCAAGAAGCTGGGCGTACGCGATCTGATCGCCTATATCTTCAGCACGGTCCCGCCGTCCGATCTGGTGTTCATGGCGCTTGTCACGCTGGCGATGACCCTTGTCGGCCTGCTGACGCCCTATGCCAACAGCATCCTCTTTTCCAGCGTCATCGCAAGCGGCGATAGGAGCGTGCTGGGGATGATCGCCATGCTGCTGGCGGGCATCACCGTCTCGACGGCGATGATTGGCATCGTTCGGACGCTGCTGCTCACGCGCATTCAGAGCCGAAGCGAAATCGCGGTCTCGGCGGCGGCGATGGCGCGCCTGCTGGCGCTGCCCGCTCCCTTTTTCAGGGGGTACGGCTCGGGCGAGCTGGCATCCCGCGTGCATAACGTCAACAACCTGTGCTCCCTGCTGTCCGACGCGGTGCTGTCCACGGGCATATCCTCGCTGTTCTCGTTGATCTATATAGGCCAGATATTCCATTATGCGCCCGCGCTCGTGCTTCCGGCACTGGGCATTCTTCTTGCAACGCTCGTGCTCTCGGCCCTGTCGATGGTCACCGGGCTGAACGTTTCCAGGCGGCTCATGTCCGCCGACGCAAAGGTGGGCGGGCTTGTATTCTCCCTGTTCTCGGGCGTGCAGAAGATCAAGCTCGCCGGCGCCGAAAAGCGCGCTTTCGCGAAATGGTCGCATGCTTACGCGGCCTCGGCCAAGCTGGAATACGACCCGCCGTGGCCGGTCAAGTTCAATCCGCTGCTCGCGTCGCTGCTGCCGATGGCGGGCTCCATTCTGCTCTATTACGCCGCGATTCAGTCCCGCGTGACCGCCACGGAGTACATGGCGTTCAACGCCTCTTATGGCCTGGTGAGCGGCGCGGTCTTCTCGCTTACCTCGGTGGCGCTTACGGCCGCCAAAATCCGGCCCATGATGGAGATGGCGAACCCGCTGCTTCAAACGCTGCCGGAGCATGCGGGCGGTAAGGCCGCGCCCGGCCGGGTCAGCGGCGCAATCGAACTGACCAATGTCAGCTTTCGCTATGCCGAAAATATGCCGCTGGTGCTGGACAACGTTTCCCTGAAAATCCGCGCCGGGGAGTATGTGGCGGTCGTGGGCAAAACCGGCTGCGGAAAAACGACGCTGCTCAGGCTTTTGCTGGGCTTTGAAAAGCCGCAAAGGGGCGCGGTTTACTTTGACGGCAAAGACATTGAAAAGATCAACGTGCGCCAACTGCGGCGCAATATCGGCGTGGTCATGCAAAACGGCAAGCTCTTCAACGGCAGCATCTACGACAATATCGTCGTCGCCGCGCCATGGCTCACGCTGGATGACGCGT
>JAEWWY010000023.1 GCA_023458835.1 Bacillota bacterium | reverse complement strand
AACAATCGGGGGATGATGCATTTGCACCATCCCCCGATTGTTGTTCTCCCCTATTTCAGTTCCACGATCGCATACCCGTCTATTTTGGGGATATGCACGCGGCTGCCCTGTACCTTGAGCGCCACATCCTCCGGCACAAGCCGGGCGCTTGCAAAGCCGCGCGGCAAATTGAGCTCCAGCGTGACGTCATAAGCCGGCGTGCGCTCCTCGACAATGTCGATGGTAGCGGAATTACGCACGGGGATATAGGACAGCACATGCGCGCAATAGCGCCCCTGCTCCGCCTGGTCCAGCGCCTGCACCCTGAGCGTGGACGGCCCGTCATGACGCACGATGGGGTTCGGCAGCCAGTGGGCCAAGGCATTGCGCATCATAAGCTTTACCCACTGCGGCGCATTGTCGCGATATTGGGAGAAAACCGGATGTGAAAATTGGAGCACGCCTTCATTGACTGCAACGGCCGGGAACTGTTCGCCTTTTGCGCAAGGGGTATACATATGGGAGCAGAAGCGCTCCCCCTGGCGGTTGAAATAGGGCACGCGGGCCCCGAGCAGCATCCGCGCATCCGCCTTTAGGGCAAGGCGAAGCCCCTGCCTGTACATCACATACTCCGCGTTCTCCTCCAGGCCTTCAGCCAGTTCACCCTGCGCAACAATGAAATCAGGGTATAGAGGCGTGTCCCCAAGGGAATCCGCCGGGAAGAATTCCGGGAAGACGCCCTTGGCATTCATGCCGCCCCGGTGGCAGGCAATGACCCGTCCGCCTTGCCGGACATAGCTTTCCAGCTTGCTTAAAAACGCCCCGGAAGCAATGAAATCATCCGCCAGAATCACCACGCGGTAGGGCTGCAGCGCCATCGTCTCATCCAGGATATCAAACTGCACGGCCAGCTCCTCCAGCATCTGCGCCGCGCCCAGAATGCTCTCCGGTATCCGGTGCTCAAACAGCTCGTTTTCCGGGGTGAGAAGCGCGACTTCCGCCAGGGGAACGGAGGGAAGCGCCCATGCCTCCCGCTCCTTAAACAGGCGGTACACCTGGCCAACGCGTTGATACGTCGTGGTACTCAGCCGCCCGCAGGGCTCAAGCTGATCGCCGATGGAGCAGGCGAAGCCGTAGGAAAGCATGCGGAATGCTTCAAACTCCAGCGCCGCCAGGTTTTTATAGGAATGGAAATCCCCCCAGCTTGTGTGGAATTTGCCCGTCATGCCCATGCAGGGCAAGTCAAGCTTGCGGGCGTAGCGCGCGGTGATGGGAAAGTGCAGATAGCCCCAGCCCCCGCTGGGCAGGCTTTCCAGCTCGAAATGGGTATACGCGTCCGCGCCTTCGCGGGTACAGGGGCCCACATGCCCCGCGTTGTAAAAGATTGTGCAATCCTTGCTGTATAAGCGCACCAAACCGGTCATGCGCTGCTTGAAGCGGGCAAGGCTGTTCCTGGCAAAGCGGCGCACCGCCATTTCGTCGGTCATATCCACGCCTGTCTCCCGCATCTGACCGCGGCAGGCCGCGCACAGGCACGGACGGATCCCCACGATATCGAAAAAGACGCCGTCCAGCTCATCCTTGAGCAGCTCCAGCACCTCCCGCGTTTGCGCCTGAAGAAAATCGGCATATCCCGTATTGACGCAAAGCGACTGGTAAAAGCCCGGCTGCAAAAAAGACCCGCCCTCGTGGGCGCCGTCAGCCTTGCGCACAAGCCATTCGGGATGATGCGAGGCGCTTTGATAATCCCACTGCACGGTGATATAGACCGGCGCCCTTATCCCCTCGGCGTGCAGCGCGCGGACCTGCTCCACAAGCAGTGAACGCCGCTTGAGGCTGGGGTGTACAAGCTGCGGAAATTCTTTGGAATCATAGTACAGCCAGCCGTGATGGCAGCGCGCGAATACCGTGACGGAGGATACATCGGCCTCCTTCATCCGGCGCGCAAACAACGCTGCATCAAAATCCGCGGCAACGTCCGGAATATGCTCGGAGGTATGGAAATCCAAATGAATTTGACGGGGCGACAGCATGGGGCGGCAGCTCCTTTCGTGCTTTGGCAATTCGATGCATGCAATGGCGGGCTTTATATGAAGGCCCGCGGATAGATTGCATATTCTCCCCGGAGCGGCTGAAAGCCTGCCTGGCCGCCTGTTTCCCGGCGCTACTTCAGCCAGTCGGGATGGATGATATAGGGAATGCCATGTGCCATGGCATATGTTTGCCCCAGGCTGCCTTCCTCCACCCATAAGACGATGGAATCACACCGGGCAAACGCATCCTCCCCAATGTCCGCAATGCTCTGGGGAAGGTAGATCTCCAGCATTCCCAAGCAGCCTGAAAACGCGCTTTCTCCAATGGCTGCAATGCCTTCGGGCAGCGTGATTCCTTCTATGTTTCTACAATTGGAAAAAGCGGAATTGCCGATTTCTTCAAGACCATCCGGAAGCTGAATTTCCCTCAGGCCGTCACAGCCTGAAAATGCGCCTTCTCCAATGGCGAGCAAGCCATCGGGCAAGACAATTTCCTTAAGTGAGCTGCACCCGGCAAACATATAGGGAGGTATCTGCGTTAGGCCTTCAGGCAGGGAAACGTGCGTGAGCCTGCTGCATGCATAGAACAGATAATGGCCTATGGCAGTAAGGCTGCCGGGGAGCGAAACACTTTTCAGGCTCCGGCTGTGTGAGAAAATCGAATCGCCCTCCAAAGCGGCAACTCCCTCGGGGATGATTACCTCTTTCAGATATTGGCTGTCCTGAAAGGCGCCTCCGGCAACTGTGCGGGTTCCTTTGGGTATATGGTAAATCGCATCCGGCCGGCCGGCCGGGTAAATCATCAAACGCCTGAGCTGCTTGTCAAACAATACGCCATCCAGGGATGCGAACGCCGTATTGTCATCCGATACCCGTATGCTCCTGATTCCCAAGCCCCATGAGAACGCATGGTCTTGAATCCTTGCTACGCTGGCTGGGATCATAACATCCAGCGTTCCGGATAACATACGAAAAGCAAAAGCGCCTATCTCCCTCGTGCCCTCAGGTATCTCATATACCCCAGCCGCTTTGCCGGCAGGGAAGGTGTGAAGGCGCTTTTGCGTCTTGTCAAACAAAACGCCGTCAACCGCCTGAAAAACGGGATTATCCTCTGCTACTGAAAACTCCGTCAAATTTTCGCAAAAGGAGAACACGCCGGAAGCTATGGATTGTATGCCGGCGGGCAGATGCATGCGCGTCATGCCATAGCTTTGAGAAAACGCCTGTTCAGCAATGGCCCACACCGTATGCCCGTTCAGCTCCGCGGGTATTTCGACTTCACTGTCATTTCCATGGTAGCCCACAATCATTACGGTTTTGTCGGCCATCAGGACATAATCGTACATCCGTTCCGCTTGTGCATCCTGATGCTGCGGAAAAAAAACCGCGCACAAAATCGCCATGCAAATAAGGAGAACCACCCGCCTGCGCACCCTTCATCCCTTCGCTTTCCTGCTCATCATGGGTTTTTACTTCAGTCAATCGGCATACAGGATATATTGCAGCTCATTCTCTTTTGCATACTGCAGGGCATAGCTTCCCTCCGCAACGGAAAGCACCAACGCAGGGCAATCCAGAAAAGCATCTTCACCAATGGATCGAAGGCTGGCTGGAAGAGTAATGCTTTGCATTTCAGCACACAACTCAAACGCATAACCGCCTATGTGCTCCACGCCCTCCGGAATCACCATTTCCCTGATGAAACTGCCTGAAAACGCATGATCTCCGATACTTTTTATACCCGTACATAGCGTTATCTTGAGCAGGTCAGGGCAAAAGCCAAAAGCTCCGTCTCCACTGGCCGTTGTCTCCGCCGGTACCACGTTGATGCCCCCGCTCATCCTGGGGGGATATTGAAGCAGAATATCCTTCCCTCTGGTAAACAGCACGCCTTGATCGTCCTCAAATTTTTTATTTTTTTTCGCTACATGAATGCTTTCAAGGGAATCGCAGTTATAAAATGCATCCCGGCCGATCTCAACAACGCTTTCGGGGATTGTAACCTCCCTAAGGGCCACGTTCCCCAAAAATGCATCCTGACCGATAGATACGATTCCCTGAGGTATGCTATATCGTGTTTCAGCTTTACCGCCGGGATAGGTATGCAGCAGCTTTTTTGTTTTATCAAAGAGAACGCCCCCCAACTGGGCATATGTTTTATTATCAGGCGCCACCTCAAACGCCGACAGCTTATCATAGGCGGAAAATGCTCCGCCGCCTATGAACAGTACACCCTGGGGGATCCGGATGTTCTTCAAACCATCGCATCGGCAGAATGCGTTTTCTTCGATCACGGATATACTTTCCGGCAGGGTCATTTCCCTCAGGCTTCCGCATCCATAGAATGCGTACTTGCCGATCGTTCTCACACCGTCCGGCACGGTCACATCAGTCAGCTTCCTGCACAGGAAAAACAGCCAGTCTTCCAGGGCGGCGATATTTTTTGGAAGCTTGACCGACATCAGGCTTTCACATTCGTGAAACGCCCCTTTCCCGATGCTTGCCACGCTATCAGGAATCATGGCTGCCTTTAAGCTTGAACAGCCATAAAACGCGCCTTCCCCTATGGAGAACAGGCCGTCGGCGAATTTCACCTCCGAAAGCGCAGCGCATCCGGAAAATGCCCAATCACCAATTCTCTTCACACTGCCGGGAATGGCAACACCACTCAAGCCGGAACAGCCGTAAAACGCATGATTGCCGATATCGGTAACAGCTTCATGTATTTCAATGGCAGCAAGGGTTTCATTTCCGGTAAATGCAAAGTCGCCAATTGCCTTGGCCCCCTTTGGGATGGGGTATGTTTTCCCCTGTTTTCCGCCAGGATACGTATGCAGCTCTTTTGCGGCTGCATCAAACAAAACGCCATCCAAAGAAACGTAAACGGGATTGTCCGATGCCTCAATGGCCTCAAGCTCCGTGCAATAGAGAAATGCCCCCGGTTTTATGTTGACGATATTCTTGCCAAAATTCACCTGTCTAAGCCCCGCGGCATATGAAAACGCCCATGCATCAATGGTGGATACGCTGCTGTTATTCAATGTTTCCGGAATGGTAATGATGCTGTCCTTGCCCCGGTAAAGCTGTATGCTTGCCGTGCCATCCGCCTGCAGATAGTAGCAATAGTCCCCGCTATACTGGTATTCTGGTTCCTCTACCTCTGCGAAAGCGGTTGCGGAAAATAATATGATCAGGCACAGAGCAAGACATATTCCTCTTCGCATGATACTTCCTCCGGGTGTGCATATTGATTTTGGGTTCAACGGTGTCCGATGGCGGGCGGCGCAACGCTCAAGGGGTGTTTTATGCCTTCCAGGCGGCAGCTATGATTCATTATAGCTTACTTTCCCAACTGCAACAATACAAGCATCTGTTCTGGTGGCTGCATGATGCGAAAAGCACACATCCGCGGGCTGACCTTCGACAAAAGCGCCTCCCGCGTGTATAATGGGCAATGGATGGTTTCGGGCAGCATGCCCAAAGGAGGATACATGGGATGAAGGAACCCATTCTGGTCATTATGGCTGCCGGCATGGGCAGCAGGTATGGCGGCTTGAAGCAAATGGACCCGGTAGGTGAAAACGGGGAACTGATCATCGACTATTCCCTGTACGATGCCTATCAGGCGGGGTTCCGCCGCGTGATCTTTATTTTGAAAAAAGAAAACGAGGAGCTTTTCCGCCGCATGATCGGCGACAAGATCGCAAAGCACATGGAAGTGGCCTACGTGTTTCAGGAGCTTGCAACGCTGCCTGCGGGCTTTGATATCCCCGAAGGCCGGATCAAGCCCTGGGGTACGGGCCATGCGGTGCTGTGTACAAGGGCTGCGGCGGATGCGCCCTTTGCCGTCATCAACGCCGACGATTTTTATGGCCGGGAGGCCTATGAGCAGGTATATGGCTTTTTGAAAGCCGCTCAAACAGGCGGTGCCTACCGCTATGCCATGGTGGGGTATCCCCTGGAA
>JAEWWY010000022.1 GCA_023458835.1 Bacillota bacterium | reverse complement strand
CCCCAGGGCAGTGGTCCTGGGGAAGGCCGGGACCTCCCGGCCGGTCATGCGGCAGGCCAGGGAAATGCCCGCCACAAGGCCGCTGGCGGCGCTTTCCACATACCCTTCCACACCGGTCATCTGCCCGGCGAAATACAGGCCGGGCCTTTTGATCACCTGATACGTCTCATCCAGCAAGCCTGGGCTATGCAAGAATGTGTTGCGGTGCATCACCCCATACCGGGCATACACAGCGTTTTCAAGCCCCGGGATCATACCGAACACGCGCCTTTGCTCCCCGAACTTCAGCCTCGTCTGAAACCCCACCAGGTTATACAGCGTCCCCTCATGGTTATCCTGGCGCAATTGCACCACGGCATAGGGCTCCCGGCCGGTGCGGGGATCTTTTAGGCCAACGGGCCTTAAAGGACCAAAGGCCAGGGCCATATGCCCCCGGCGGGCCATGCTCTCCACAGGCATGCAACCCTCGAACACACGGGTTTCCTCAAAGCCATGCACAGGGGCCGTTTCTGCGTCAAGAAGCGCCTTTATAAACGCATCGTATTGCTTTTGATCCATGGGGCAATTGAGATAATCCTCCCCCCGGTCATAGCGGGACTGGCGGAAAATTTTCTCCATGTCCAATGATTCCAGCGTCACGATGGGCGCGGCGGCGTCGTAAAAATGCAGCGCCGTCATGCCGGGCAATTGCAAAATGGCCTCCGCCAGCTTTTCGCTGGTCAAAGGCCCGGAGGCAATGATCGCCGGCCCATCAGGTATCTCCGCCGCTTCTCTGCGCTCCACCTTCACCAGCGGATGGCTTTCCAAGGTATCGGTAATGAACCTGGAAAAGCTCTCCCGGTCCACTGCCAGCGCGCCGCCGGCCGGCACCTTGGCCGCATCCGCCGCCTTCATCACCAGGGAATTCAATAAGCGCATTTCCTCTTTGAGCAGGCCCACCGCGTTGGTAAGCCTGTCGGAGCGCAGGCTGTTGGAGCAGCACAATTCCGCCATCCCCGGCGCGTGGTGGGCAGGCGTATATTTTTCTGGCTTCATCTCTACAAGCGTTACGGAAACACCCATGTTCGCCAACTGCCAGGCGGCTTCCGTGCCGGAAAGCCCCGCGCCGATCACCGTCACGCGGCTCATTCCTCGATGTCCTCCTCTGTTTGGGCGGAGGCCACCTTCACCCGGTGGCGGCACGTTTCATTGGCGCACAGGTGCCATTTTTCGCCCTTGCGGCCCACCTTTTCCGTCATGTGGCTGCCGCACTGGGGGCAGCGCTCCGTAACCGGCAGCTCCCAACTGACGAAATCGCATTCGGGATACCCTTCGCACCCATAGAACTTTCTGTTCTTTTTGCTGTTCTTTTCCATGAGCCGTTTTCCGCACTTGGGGCAGGGCGCCTCGATGTAATGGATGATGGGCTTTGTATTGCGGCATTCGGGAAAGTTGGGACAGGCCAGGAATTTGCCGAAGCGCCCCATCTTGTATACCATCATGGCTCCGCACGCGTCGCAGGGAATATCGCTGGGCTCGTCGGCGATATGCACCTTCTCCACCTGTTCCTCCGCCTTTTTCAGCGTCTCCTCAAAGGGCGGATAGAAGGCGCGCAGGATATCGCGCCAGTCGGCCTTGCCTTCCTCCACGCCATCCAGCTCATCCTCCAGCTCTGCGGTAAACTCCGTATCCACGATTTTGGAAAAGTATTGCTCCATCATATCGGTGACCATGCGGCCCAACTCCGTGGGATACAGGCGCTTCTTTTCCCGGCTCACATACCCGCGGGCGATAATGGTGGTAATGGTGGGGGCATAGGTGCTGGGCCGGCCAATGCCCTTTTCCTCCAGCGCCCTGACCAGGGACGCCTCGGTGTAGCGGGCCGGAGGCTGGGTAAAATGCTGCGAGCTCTGCACGTCCTCCACCGCCACGGCGTCGCCTTCCTTCAGTTGCGGCAGGGTGGTCTCGCTGCTTTGAATATCCTCATCGCTGCCTTCCTCGTATACGGAGGTAAAGCCGGGAAACTTTTTATGCTCGCCGTAAAAGCGCAGGCCCACGCCGTTGCCGCCGATCTCCAGGGTGAGGGTGTCATACAGCGCCGGCATCATCTGGCTGGCCAGGAACCTGGAGTAGATCAGGCGGTACAGGCTGAACTGTTCCTTGGTGAGAAAGGTTTTGATGCTCTCCGGCGTGCGGCGCACATCCGTGGGCCGGATGGCCTCGTGGGCCTCCTGGGCGTTCTTGCGGCCCTTGAACTCATTGGGGGCCTCAGGCAGGTATTCCGGGCCGAAACGCTCGGGTATATACTGGCGGACGGCCTCCATGGCGTCCTCCGAGATGCGGACGGAGTCTGTGCGGATATATGTCACCAGGCCCTGGATATCCTTTCCCTCCAGCTCAATGCCTTCGTACAACTGCTGCACCACCTGCATGGTTTTGGCGGTGGTATAGCCCAGCTTGCGGCTGGCCTCCTGCTGCAGGGAGGATGTGGTGAAAGGCGCGGCCGGCGTCTTTTTGCGCTCTCCGTTTTTGACGCCATATACGGCAAAGCGGGCGCCTTTGATGCGCTCCACCGCATCCTGCGCATCCTGCTGATTCTTGATTTCACACTTTGCGCCGTCCAGGGATGCCAGGCGCGCGTCAAAATGAATCTTTTTCCCGCGGCTGGTAAAGCACTGCGCCCGGGCGGTGATATCCCAATATTCCTCAGGAATAAAGGCTTCGATATCCTGCTCCCGCATGACCACCATGCGGGTGGCTACGCTTTGCACACGGCCCGCGGACAGACCCTTTTTTACCTTGGCCCATAAAAGGGGGCTGATCTTGTAGCCCACCAGCCGGTCCAGCACGCGGCGGGCCTGCTGGGCATCCACCCGCCCCATATCGATGGGCCGGGGCGAGCGCAGCGCGTTCTGCACGGCCTTCTTTGTAACCTCGTGAAACTCTATGCGGCAGGGCTTCTCCGTATCCAGGCCAAGCGTCTGGGCCAGGTGCCAGGAAATCGCCTCTCCCTCCCTGTCAGGGTCGGTAGCCAGCAATATCTGGGAGGCGTTCTTGGCTTCCTTGCGGATTTTTGTAAGGATTTTTCCCCGTCCCCTGATGGTGATGTATTTCAAATCAAAATCATGATCCACGTCCACGCCGATTTGGGATTTGGGCAGGTCTCTTATGTGGCCCTGAGAGGCCTCCACCTTGTACCCTTTGCCCAGGAATTTGGCGATGGTCCGCGCTTTGGCAGGCGATTCCACGATAACCAGCTTGGTTTCTGTTGCCACAAAGATACCCTCCATGTTTAACAAAAGCTGCCGCGCAGCCCGATTTACAAAAATGATTCCGTCAAGGAGTAGAGGTTTCCAGCGGATTTCTTTATTATTCCTGCAAGCTCCATGATTGTCAAGAGCGAATTAAGCGGAGATGCCTCCATGGCAAGCTTGCAGGCCAATTCTTCGAAGGTCAAATCTTCCCTGCGCAAAAGCGCGGATACCCTCTCCTGCTCAACCTGGGCAAGCGCTTCCGGCCCCTTCCGGACGGTGGGACTGCCTTGGGCAAGCCAGCCCATGTCTTCCAGAATATCCCTTGCGCATGTCACAAGCCGCGCGCCTTCCCGGATCAGCTTGTGAGGCGCCTCCGATCCTTCCCTGTTTGCAGGGCCCGGCAGGGCAAATACTTCCCTTCCCTGCTCCAGGGCATGGCCTACGGTGATCATGCCGCCGCTTTTTATGCGGCC
>JAEWWY010000021.1 GCA_023458835.1 Bacillota bacterium | reverse complement strand
ACCGGCAGGCCGTTTATTTCAATGCTCCCGGTAAGGATGTCTCTGGTAGTGCCCGGCACATCGGTGACGATGGCCTTTTCCTCCCCCAGCAGCGCGTTCAAAAGTGAGCTTTTCCCCACGTTGGGCCGGCCGCACAGCACCACATCCATACCCCTTTCCAGCATTTTCACGCCCCGCTCGTCACAGGCATCCTCCAGTTCCCCCGCAAGCGTCAAAATGCCATGGCGCAGGCTATGGGTGGCTTCCTCTTCTTCCACTTCCTCAGGATAATCGATGGCAGCCTCCAGCCCGGCCATGAGGCCATAGAGCTTGTCCAGAACCTCCCGGATGAATTGGCTGGGCCCGCCCTCCAATTGGCGCATAGCGGCCCTTGCCGCCTGATGCCCGCCTGCTGCGATCAGGCCCATCACCGCTTCCGCCTGGCTTAAATCCAGCCTGCCATTGAGAAATGCCCGGCGGGTAAACTCCCCCGGTTCCGCCTGGCGCGCCCCGGATGCCAGCGCCAATTCCAACGCCAGGGAAGCCATCATCCGCCCGCCGTGGGTATGGATCTCCGCCACATCCTCCCTGGTATAGCTGCGGGGCGCGCGCATCAAGACCGCCATGGCCTCGTCGATCATTTCATTTCCTTTGACCACATGGCCGTACACCAGCAGATGGGAAGGAAAAGTTTCCCCTTCCCCTTTGGCCGGACGGAACACGCGGCGTAAAACAGCCTCTGCCTGAGGGCCGCTGATGCGCAGGATGGCAATGCCCCCCTGGCCCGTGGCCGTGGCAATGGCGGCAATGGTATCTTCAAAGTGCATAGGCCCCTCCTTTGCTTACCTTCCATGATACCTTATTTCCCACCGTTTTGAAAGCTTCATTTGACGGGCCTGTCCCTGTCATGGCATAATGATCGCGGAGGGGTGAAGATGGGAAATGTCACCATCCTGGGAGGGCGGATGCACAGGCTTCTGCCCCATATCATCACAGAAATAGGTAAGCTTCATCAGGAGGGCGAGTCCTGCCTTTTGCTGGTGCCGGAACAGTATACCTTGCAGGCGGAGGTGGAGCTCATCCGCCGCCTTGACCTGCCCGGTTTTTTTCATATCCAGGTGCTTTCCCCCTCGCGGCTCACCCAAAGAATTTTTGACGCGGCGGGCACAGACGGCCGTGTACCCCTGGACAGCCGCGGCAAGCGCATAGCGCTGAGCCGGGCCGTAAACCAGGTGCAAAAAGAGCTTGTCTATTACCGCCGTGCCGCCGCGCATATTGGGCTTGTGGAAAAGATGAGCGGCGATATCGCCGATTTCAAGCGGGGCCGCCTGACGGCGGACGATTTGCTTTCCCGCGCCTGCTTGCTTCCCAGCGGATCGCTTCAGCAAAAGCTGACGGACATCGCCCGTTGCTGGCAGGCTTATGAAGCCCAGCTTGCCGGCCGCTTCGTGGATGGGGAGGACGTGCAGGACGAGGCGGCAAGACGGCTTCCCCAAAGCGGGTTGTTTGAGAAAGCCCATGTCTTCGCCTACGGCTTTGACATTCTATCTCCCCAGCTATGCCGGCTCCTGTGCGCCGGGGCACAACTTTGCGCCGGGATGACCGTGGCCCTTACCATGGACCAGCCCAAGGCCCGGGACGGGTACCTGTACCTTCCCGCGCGGCAGAGCGCCCAGCGGTTTACACGGATGCTGCAAGCGCAAAACATCGCCTATTCATGGGAGTATCTCGACGAAGCACCCCTTGACGCGGCGAAGGAAATCGCCCACCTGGAAAAAAACCTGTTCGCCCATCCGGCTTATGCCTATCCCGGCAAGCCGGAGGCCATCTCCCTGTTTGCCGCCCCCAATCCCTATGCCGAGGTCCACGAGGCCGCATCGCAGATGATCAAGCTCCATGAATCGGGCATCCCCTGGGGTGAAATGGCGGTGGCTGCGGGCAGCATGCAGGCCTATGGCTCCATCTTGAGCGCTGTGCTTACAAGCTATAATATCCCTTTTTACCTGGAGGAAAAGGTACCCGCCGCATCCCACGGGCTGATCCGCTTCCTGACCCACGCCCTCCGGGCCGCCTCCAAGGGATATGCCCGGGCGGATATCCTGGCCTGCTTGAAGTCCGGCTATGCCCCCGTCTCGCCGGAGGACTGCTACAAGCTGGAGAATTATGCCCTTGCCAACGGTATCTATGCCGGCAGGTGGCGCACGCCCTTTACAAGGGGCAATCCGGAGGAAGCCGCCCAATTGGAGCCTGCCCGCCGGGCCCTTATCGGCCCGCTGGAGGAAATGCAATCTGCATTACTAAAAGCCGGGGAGGCCACCGAATCGCTGCGGGCCATCTTCCGCCTTTTGGAGCAAGTGGATGCCTACAAGACGCTGCAAAAGGAAGAGGAGCGGCTGCTCAGCCTGAACATGCCCGCCCAGGCTTCCCAGACAAGGCAGGTCTGGCAGTTTTTGCTGGGCACGCTGGACCAGATGCACGACCTGCTGAAAGGCCTGCGGGCGCCCTCCACCCAGGTGGCCGCCTGGCTGGCCGCCGGATTTTCCGCCGGAGAATTAAGCGCCCTGCCCCCCACCCCCGACACGGTGGTTTGCGGCGAAATTGGCCATGTGATGCCGGGCAGCATCCGGGCCATGTTCGTGATGGGTTTAAGCGACGGTCTCCTGCAAGTGGAAAACGGCAGCCTTTTGCGGGATGAGGAACGGGAGCAACTGGAGACCCTGGCCGACACCCATCTGGGCCTGAACGGGGACGGGCGGGACCATCTGGCTCGGACGGACCTGAAGCGGACGCTGACGCTGCCTGCCGAGAAGCTGTTTTTGAGCCATGCCCAGGCCACCCAAAGCGGCCAAAGCCAGCGGCCGGCCGGATTTTTGACACTGCTGAAAACACGGCTGTTTCCGCAGCTTGTGGAATTGGGCGGCGTCACCGGTCCCTCCGGCCCAAAGGAGCCCTTGGCCCCCATTCCCGCCCTGGACGGGCTGGCGCTGCGCCTCTCCATGCTGTGGGATGGCGCAAGCCTGGAGGAGGCCCTTCCCGGACAATGGATGGAAGCCTGGGCCAGCCTGTATGCGAACCCCGATACGAAGCGGCAGGCCCTGTCCATCGTCCAGGCGCTTTCGGAAAAGCTGGACGCCCGCCCCCTTGACCCCGCCACGGCCTTGAGGCTGTTCGGGCATCAAACCCTGTCCGTCAGCCGCCTGGAGGAATACGCGAAGTGTCCTTACAAGCATTTTGTACACTATGGTTTGCAGCCTGTGCCCAGAAAGGAATGGGCCCTGACCACCGCCGATGTGGGCACGTTCTTCCATGGCGCGCTGAAGGATTTTATGGAAAAGACGGCGCAGCATGCATCCTGGCCGGACATCGGCCGGGAGGAATGCGACGGGCTGATGAACGAGGTGCTTTCCCCCGTCGAACAATCCTGGGCGGAGGGGCCCCTGGGCGAAAATGCCCAAACCAAGGCCCTTGGCAAAAGGTATCTTCGCATCATCCGCCGGGCCGCCTGGATGTTTACCCAGCACATGAAAAGCAGCAGCTTCCGCCCCCGGATGGCGGAGATCAGCTTCGGCACCCCCGATAGTCCCCTGCCCCCCATCCGCCTTCAAATGGCCGATGGGACAGAGGTTCTGCTCAGGGGCGTGATCGACCGGGTGGACCTGTACGAAGGGGAGGAAAGCGTCTACCTGCGCGTAGTGGATTACAAAAGCGGCCATAGGGAAATGGATCCCACCCAAATCTATTGGGGGCTTCAACTGCAGCTTTTGCTGTACCTACTGGCTGCCTTGAGCGCAAGGCCCGGCGCGGAGCCTGCCGGGGCCTTCTATTTCCACATCGATGACCCGCTGGTGGATTTGGACGAGGGCCTCAAAGAGCGGGCGGAAAGGGAGATCGCCCAGCGGCTTCGGCTGCGCGGCATCGTGCTGTCCGATGTCGCCGTGGTGGATTTAATGGATAAGGACGGTTCCAGTATAAAGCAGGTATTCAACAAGGATGGTTCCCTCTCCGCCTACGCTTCCGCCGCTTCGCTTACGGAAATGCACGGCCTTTTGGACCACGCCAAAAGGACTGCCGAAAAGCTGGCCTCCTCCATGCGCAGGGGCGGCATTGCCATCTCCCCCGCCAGAACAAATACGTTCAGCGCCTGCCAGTACTGTGATTATGCAGGTGTTTGCCGCTGGGATGCGCGCCTGCCCGGCGCCAGGCCCAGGTTTTTGAGCGCCTTGTCCCTGGAGGAGCTGAAAGCGCGCTCGTCAAGCGGAGATTCGTTTGCATAAAAGGAAAGTTTGCGTTATAATACCAATAAAGGAAATTGAACGAAGGAGGCGCTGCTCCATGATTCAGGTCATACATGGCAAAAAGGGCTCGGGCAAGACAAAGCGCATCATAGATTTGGCCAACCACTCCATCAAGGAATCCAAGAGTGATGTGCTTTTTATCGATGACGATAACCGCTATATGTTTGATCTGCGTCACGAAGTCCGCTTTATCAACGCCGGGGAATACGGCATTATCAGCGCGGAAATGTTCCTGGGCTTCCTTTGCGGGCTTCTGGCGCAAAACTTTGATGTGGGTACCATTTTTATTGATGCCTTCTTGAAGCTGGTGAAAATAGACCTTAAGGATTCCGGGTGGTTTTTTGAACGCCTGAACGGGCTTTGTGAGCGCCACGGGGTAGATTTCGTACTGTCCATCAGCGAGGACGCGGAAAGCCTTCCCGAATTCGTCAAAAAGTATATTGCCTGATGATAATTTATTTCGTCGCAAGGGGGCGGCGGCCCGTGCCGCTGCTCCTTTTTTGTAGATTGAACGCAGGAGCGTGATGATATGTCCTTTTTCAGCACCCGGGGCGGCGCCTGTGTCACCGCTTCCCAAGCCATCCTGTACGGCTTGGCCAAGGATGGCGGGCTGTATGTGCCCGCCATGTTTCAAAAGCTTGCCCTGGAGGAGATCTCGGCGCTGGGGCTGATGCCTTATCCCCAGCGGGCAGCCCGCATACTGAAATGCTTTCTGGAGGATTATACGCCTGCCGAGGTCGATCATGCCACGCAGGCCGCCTATGGCGGCGGGCGGTTCAGCCATCCGGAAGTGGCCCCGGTCAAGGAGCTGGACAGCCGCACCTTCGTGCTGGAGCTGTTTCACAGCCCCACCCTTGCCTTCAAGGATATGGCGCTGCAGCTTTTGCCCCATCTGACAACGCTGGCCGCCCAAAAGAACGGGGAAAGCCGGGAGATCAGCATCCTGGTTGCCACCAGCGGCGACACGGGCAAGGCGGCGCTGGAAGGCTTCAAGGATGTGCCGGGCACAAGCTGCACCGTGTTTTATCCCAGGGATGGCGTAAGCCCCGTGCAGGAGATGCAGATGACCACCACCGGGGGCTGCAATACCCTGGTCATCAGCGTACAAGGGAATTTTGACGACGCCCAAACGGGGGTCAAAATCCTGTTTTCCAGCCCGGAATTTGAAGAGAAAATGAATGGGCTGGGCAGGGTGCTGTCCTCCGCCAACAGCATCAATTTCGGGCGGCTGGTGCCCCAGATTGTGTACTATTTTTCGGCCTATGCCGACCTTGTGCACAAAGGGACCATCACCCTGGGCGACCCGATCCACTTTGTGGTGCCCACAGGCAACTTCGGCAATATTCTGGCGGCCTATTATGCCCATTTGATGGGCCTGCCCGTAGGCAGGCTCCTGTGCGCCAGCAACCGCAACAACGTGCTCACAGATTTCCTGGAGCGGGGCGTCTACTCCGCCCAGCGGACATTTTTCAAAACCATCTCTCCTTCCATGGATATACTGATCTCCTCCAACCTGGAACGGCTCCTGTACGAAGTGGCCGGCAGGGACGGAGAAATTACCTCGATGTGGATGAAGGATTTGAAGGAAAAGGGCAGCTACGACATCGGCAAGGAACGCTTAAGCCGTATCCGCAAGTTGATGGAGGGCGGCTATGCCGACGACGTGGCCACCGCCCGGGAAATACAACGGGTCTGGCAGCGCCATCACTACCTGCTTGATCCCCATAGCGCTGTGGCCAGCCACGTGCTGAATACGTACAGGACGCATACCAGGGACCACACGCCCGCGGTGGTGGTGGCTACCGCCCATCCCTATAAGTTTACAGCCGATGTGGCGGATGCGCTGCTGGGCCAGGAGACCGCCCTGGGCCTGGACGCCTTTGACTGCGCGCTGCACCTGGAGGCGGAAACGGGCATCCCCATGCCCAGCCAGGTTTCGTCGCTGCGCACGCTGCCTGTGCGCCACACGATCACCTGCCGCAAGGAGGATATGGCAAAAACGCTGGCAGCGGCGTTTGCAGAAAAATGAAAGAAAAGAAGGATGGAAAATGGCCGCCTGGTTCAAAAGGGGAACAGTTTTCCTCATCGCGCTGTGCATCCTCCTGTCCGCCATCTTTCCCGGCGCCTTGGCGCAGGGGGAGGAGCCCGTTTTTCCGGTTCCTGAGGATGCGGTCCGCCATTTCGTTGCCGCCCTTTCGGAAAACGACCTGCAAAAGGCCTTGCAGGCCTGCGCTGTGACGGAATATGCCGCGGGCTATGACTTTTCCGGCACATTGGACCGTATGAAGGTCCTGATGCCCATGCAGCAGATGGCGCCGCCGGAATATGATCTGTTCGTGGAAATGAACAAAATCAGCGCCATGGGTATGCTGGTCAACCAGATGAAAATGATGGTCTACAGCTTTTTTGTGCCTGAAGTCAAGGAAGGAAAACCTATGTATTCGGGCGGAAGCCTTGACGACGCAAAGAAATTTGCGGAAGCCGTCGATCCCGGCAAGCTTCAAAATTTGAAGCTTCTGCGCATCGATCCGCCTATGCCAGGCATTCTGAACAGCGAAAGGAACATTGAGAACTTTCACAAAATGGCCGCTTTGAACGGGGCACTGGAAATGACGGAGCGCATTGTGCTGTATGAGCTGGAGGGCAAGGCCTATTTGGGCGGCTTTGGCCTTTTGCGCTATGAGGACGGGTGGAAAATACAGCGCCTCTATTCCAACCTGGCCGGGCTGTCGTCTTTGGGAACCGTAGAGGAAACCACGGCGGATGCATACGCCTCGCTGTTATAGCAGTAAAACCATACATGAAAGCGCCTGCCTTCCATGCCAAGGAAAGCAGGCGCTTTCATTATGCGCTGATACCGGGTCAAATCTCTCATTTCATGTCTGGGATGATGCCTGTGCCCTGGGTATCTGTGCAGTATTCATTGAGTATTGGAAAATTGGGGTGAACGCCCGCGCCTGCCCCATGCTGAATCCATGGATGCATTTATACCGCAACATGGGCAATCGTATCTGCCAATTATGCCACATGCCTCTGCTTTGCTTCCTCCGGCCGCGGCGTCCTGCCGGAGAGCTCCAGATAAAAGGCGGTCACGGAGGAATTCATGTATACCTGCAATGCAAGGGAAACAAACAGGCCCAGCGCCGTGCCGATGATGCCCAGCGCCGAGAACAAAAGCGTAACACCCACAGCATTGAGCAGCATCCAGCCGAAAAAACTCAATTGCAGGAAAAAGAGCCTGGCCTTGTGCCCGTCCATCATTTCCTTGCTGCGCCGGATGGCCTCAAAGGCGCCGATTTCCGGATCCTCCGCCAGCAGGTACGGGGCCATGGAGTACTTATATGCGGCGATGATTCCCGGCACCAGAAGCAGCAGCGACCACAAAAAGATAAAGATGCCCATCAAAATGAACAGGCCAAGGCAGCGAAGCCATACGTGCAACCTTGAAAACAACAGGGAAAACGGCGGCTGCTCGCTCTTATGCAGCATCAGGTAATAGGTATTCATCCCTACATTCAAAGCGGGAGAGAACAGGGTTTGGAGGATACCCAGCAATGCCAAAAGACCGGAATATGGGGCCAGGGATGAAGCGATATGCTCAAACTGCTCAAACCCTGCTCCATTCCAAAATGATCTGGCATCCAGGCGCAATTGGATCACGCTTTGCACCATGCCAAGCAAACCGGCCACAAAGGTCACCATCAGAGCCGTCTGCCAATTGCCTCGAAGCACGGAAAGACCCCGTCTGCGCAAGGCGGAACTGTCGGATACGTTCATGCCCCCACTCCCTTCCACATATCCCCATTCTAGCATAGGGGCCATGACAAGACAAGAGCGGGGGCATGAAAACCATCATCCGGTGTCCTATCTGTCGTTTACAGGTCAAAACAATGCCTGGGCAAAATCCTTGGCGTCAAAGGGCTGCAGGTCGTCGATACCCTCCCCCACACCCACATACCACACCGGCACATTCAGCTCCCGCCGGATGGCGATGGCGATGCCGCCCTTGGCGGTACCGTCCAGCTTGGTGAGCACGATGCCGTTGATCTCGGCAAACTCCTTGAAGGTGCGGGCCTGCTGCAACCCGTTTTGGCCCGTGGTGGCATCCAGCACCAGCATGCAGCGCACATCCGCCTCGGGGTATTCCCGGTCGATGACCTTGCGCATCTTGTGCAGTTCATCCATCAGGTTCTTCTTGTTGTGCAGCCGCCCGGCTGTATCCACAATCAGCAGGTCCGCCTTGCGGGCCTTGGCCGCCTGCACCGCGTCGAACACCACCGCGGCGGGATCGGCCCCCTCCGCATGGCGCACCAGGGGCACCCTGGCCCGGTCCGCCCAGATGGACAACTGATCCGCCGCCGCCGCCCTGAAGGTATCCCCGGCGGCCAGCATCACCGTGCGGCCGATGGCCTGAAAGCGCAACGCCAGCTTGCCGATGGTGGTCGTCTTGCCCACGCCGTTGACGCCCACCACCAGCATGACCATGGGCCACTTCAGCGGCGGGCGGGGGATGTTCATCTCCTCGGCAACGATGTCCCGGAGCATCTCCCTGGCCTTTACAGTGCTTTTGACGCCGTCCTTTTTCACCTGCTTGCGCAGCTTGTCAAGGATCTCCTCGGAGGCGGCCACGCCGGCGTCCGACAAAATGAGGATATCCATCAGCTCATCATAGAAATCCTCATCCACCACGCCGGTGTTCTCCACCAGCTCATCCACCTTGACGGTAAGGTTGGAACGGGTCTTTTGCAGCCCTTCCCGAAGGCGGGCAAACAAGCCTTTCTTTTCTTCCATACGCCTTGCCCCTTGTCACAATTATTTCCGGAACATATCTGCCGGATCATGCACATCGCTTGAACAAACCATACCCGCGCTGTCATCCTGAGCAAGCTTTCCTGAGCAAAGGATCTTTTAGGCGCATGCGGCGTCAAGATCTTTCGGGCCTCACCCTCAGGATGACATGGTGCGCTCCTTGGGCGGCAGCACGCAACAGGCATCCGGCGGCCCTGCCTGGCAGTTTCTGTTTGCCGTCTCCGGCATGATCCGCGCCGCCGCAGATTACCCCGCGTACTCCGTCAGGTTCACCGATACCATCTTTGAAATCCCCCGTTCCTCCATGGCCACGCCGTACAATGCATTGCACCGTTCCATGGTGCCCTTGCGGTGGGTGACTACCACGAATTGCGTGTTCCTGCCGTATTCGGACAGGTAATCGGCAAAATAGTTGATGTTGGCCTCGTCCAGCGCGGCCTCGATCTCATCCAGGATGCAAAAGGGCGTGGGCTTCAATTTCAGCATGGCGAACAGGATGGCGATGGCCGTCAGCGCCCGCTCGCCGCCTGAAAGCAGCGACAGCAATTGCAGTTTTTTTCCCGGCGGCTGGGCGGTGATCTCAATGCCGCAGTTCAGCGCGTCATTGGGGTCGGTCAGCTTCAGCTCCGCGTGGCCGCCGCCGAACAAGCGCACGAACGTCTCGCGGAAATACCCCTTCAAAAGGTTGAACTGGGCAACGAACTGCTGCTCCATCTGCCCAAGCAATTTCGTGATGAGCAGCCCCAGATCCTCCTCCGCCTTTTTCAGGTCCTGCTGCTGCGTGGTAAGGCTGTCAAACCGCTCCTTGGTGGATACATACTCCTCAATGGCATTCACATTCACCGTGCCCAGGGCGCGGATTTGCTCCTTCAGGGAGGCCGCTTCCTTTTCGCCGGCGGACAGGTCGAATTTCCCCACCCTGTAGGCTTCCGCCCCGCCGTAGGTCAATTCATACTCGTTCCAGATGCGGTCCTGCATGGCGGTAAGGTCCGCCTCCACACGGGTACGGGTAAGCTCCGTGCGGTGCAGCTTCTCCGTAAGCTCTGCCGCTTCCTTTTGCAGGCTTTCCGTTTCATCGCGCAGCGTGCGCAGCGATGACTGCTGGGCAAGGCGGCTGCTTTCCAGCTCATCCACGCCGGCCTGGGCATCGGCCACCGCCTGGTGGCGGGAAGCAACGGCTTCTTCCAGGCGCGCAAGCAATGCCTCGTCCTGCCGTATGGACTCCTGCACGGCCGCCGTCTCCCTGCGCAGCCGTTCCAGGTTTTCCTTTGCGTGCCTGACCTCTTCCATCAGCCGCTGGCGGTCGCGCTTGAGGCCGGCAATCTCATGCTCCCGGCCGGAAACGGCCAGCATGTGCCGCGTCACCGCATCACGCTGCTTTTCCACCCGCTGGCGGGCAGATGATAGCGCCTGCTGCAGCTCCTGCGTTTTTTGCTCCATGGCCTCCTGGTCCATGGAAGCGTCGCCGGTGCGGCGGGAAATGGCCTCCAGGTCCTCTTCGATCTGGGCGATGCCTTCCTCCAGTTGCTGGCGGGCATTCCCCGTCATATTGAGCCTTGCTTTCAGCGCATCCCACTCCTGGCGGGCGCTTACAACCCGCTCCTGGTCCCGGGCCACGGCGATTTCCTCCTGGTGTACCCGGCCCATGGCCTCGTTCCTGAGCGTTTTGAGCTCCACCCGCTCCTTTTCCATTTCCTCCAGGGCGTGGCGCTGGCTTTGCAGCTCCTTCACAAGCTGGCCTGCGGACAGCCGCAGCTCCTCGATCTCCCGCTCCCGGCCTAAAAGGCTGGCTGCCCGGGCCTGCACAGAACCGCCTGTCATGGACCCGCCGCTGTGCATGACGTCGCCGGAGAGCGTTACCAAACGGAAGGCCTGGCGGCCTGCCCGCATGATGGCAATGCCTGCATCCAGGTTCTCCGCCACCACGGTGCGGCCCAGCAGGTTCTCCATGATCTCCCTGTATTCAGGCTCAAAGGAAATCAGCTCGCTGGCCACCCCCAGGCAGCCGGGCATGGAAAGCAGCGACCGTTCCTCCCTTGTCAGCACCCGGCCGCGGATGGTGTTCATGGGCAGGAAGGTGGCGCGCCCCAACTGGTTCTGGCGCAGGTAATCAATCACCCGCTTGGCGGTGGGCTCATCCTCGGTGATGATGTTTTGCAGCGCGCCGCCCAGCACCATGTCGACGGCGGTTTCCAGATGCTTGGGCACGCGCATGAGCATCGCCACCACGCCCCGCACCTTGCTCTCCCCTTGATTTTTGGCATAGGTCAGCGCCTTTTTTACCGCCTGGGCGTAGCCCTCGTATGCCCTTTCCATCTCCTCCAGCAGCTTCAGGCGGCTCTCCACGGCCTGCTGGCGCCCGGCGGATTGCTGCAAAGCGGTGGTTTTTGCGCCGATGGATGCGCCCAGCGCCTGCACCTGCCCGTCCAGATTTTCAGCCTCCCGGGTTAATTCCTGCCAGCTTTTCCGGGTGGCCTCCCCCTGTTCCACCGCCTTTTGATAGGCGCTTTCCAGGGTGGTTTCCTTTTGTGTAAGATCGGCCTGGCTCGTGAGCAGCTCCGCCAGCCGCTCCTTCATCTGGGCCATAATGGCCTGCTGCCGCGACTGGGCGGTGCGCTCGTTGCTCAGGCGGTTCATGGCCATGAGAATGGCCGCTTTATGCTCCTCCAGCTCCTGCTCCCGGGCCGCTTCCTCATCCAGGTATCTCTTCAATTGTTCCTGCTCGCTTGCAAGCGTCTCCCGGTCCTTTTGCAGCGCTTCCTCCTGGGTGCTTAATCCGCCTTCCCCGGTTTCTTCCAGCGCTGCAAGCTCATTGTACCGCGTTGTAAGCCGGGATGCTTCATCCGTCAGGCGCAGGCTGTTTTCACGGCTGCTCTCCAAACGCTGATTTACCTTCTCCCGGCCAGCCTTCTCCTCGTGCCATTCATCGTTCAGGCGCATCAGCGTCTCCCTGGCCGCAAGGAGGTCCGCCTCCATGCGCTCCAGGGTATCTTCCATCTCCCGGCGAAGCCCCATTTTCTCCGTAAGCCGCGCGTCATTCTGGCTAAGGACCGCCTGCACGCCCGCCGTCGCTTCCGTAAGGCTGTTCAACCGCTCCTTCAGCTTGTCATGGCGCAGGAGGAAGATGTTCAGTTCCAGCCCCTTCAACTGCTCCGCCAGCATCAGATAGGTCCTGGCCGTTTCCGCCTGTTTGGCCAGGGGCGCCAAGTGGCGGGACAGCTCGTCCAGGATATCCTCCACACGGGTAAGGTTCTCCCGGGTGCGTTCCAGCTTGCGCTCCGCTTCTTCCTTGCGGGCGCGGTATTTCATGATGCCCGCCGCGTCCTCAAACACCTGGCGCCGGTCCTCCCCCTTCTGGGAAAGGATCTCGTCGATGCGGCCCTGGCCGATGATGGAATAGCCCTCCCGGCCGATGCCCGTATCCCGGAAAAGGTCCACTACATCCTTTAAGCGGCAGGCGGCTTTGTTGAGGTAGTATTCGCTTTCGCCGTTGCGATAGACCCGGCGGGTCACCATCAGTTCGGCATAATCCATGGGAAGGGACTTGTCCTCGTTGTCAAACACCAGGGATACCTCGCAGTAAGCCATGGCCTTGCGCTTTTCGGTGCCGCCAAAGATGACGTCCTCCATTTTCGCGCCGCGCAAAAGCCTTGCGCTTTGCTCGCCCAGCACCCAGCGCACAGCGTCGGCAATGTTGCTCTTGCCGCTGCCATTGGGGCCCACAATCCCGGTAATGCCCTGGTTGAACACGATCTCCGTGCGCTGGGCAAAGGATTTGAACCCGTATATCTCCAGCTTTTTCAGCCGCATGCAGACCCTCCCGAACCTTTGACATGTTCAAGCGCCTTTTTCGCGGCTTCCTGCTCCGCCTGGCGCTTGGTTTTTCCACGGCCGCAAAAAGGCGGCAGCCCGTCCGCGTTCACCTGGGCGGTAAACATGCGGTTGTGGGGCGGGCCCTCCGTTTCCAGCAGCACATACGTTGGCGCTTCCCGGCCCTGGGCCTGCACCCACTCCTGCAGCGCACTTTTGGCATCCAAAGCAGGCGTCAGGCTTTCTTCCCCCGGCCAGAGCCGCCTGACAAGCGAAAGCGCCGTGTCAATGCCGCCATCCAGGCATACCGCCGCCAGCACCGCTTCCATGGCGTCGGCCAGGATGGAGGGGTTTTCCCTTCCCCCGTCCTGCTCCTGGGATTTGTTCATGATCAGGTGCTTTGCAAGGCCGATTTCCCCCGCCACCCCGGCGAGAGCCGCTTCACACACCAGCAATGCACGCCGGTGGGTCAAGCCGCCTTCGCTCATGGAAGGATACTTTTCATACAGGATGCGGGACATGCAGTACTGCAGCACCGCGTCTCCCATAAATTCCAGCCGCTGGTTGTCCTCCCCCCCGGCGGAGGGATGGGTCAGCGCGCGCCGGAGCAGCGCTTCGTTTATGAAGGTATACTTGAGGCTGTCCATCAATTCCTTCAGGCAAACTCCTCCTATCATGAAAAGGCGCTGCCGAACAATCGGCAACGCCGGATGCCTTCCACGCCCGATGGGTCAATTCTGGTGCGATTCGATATAATCCACCACATCGCCCACGGTTTTCAGGCGTACAATAACCTCGTCCTCCACCATGATGCCGAATTTGTCTTCCAAATCCATAATCATCACCATAATGTTGGCGCTGTCGGCTTTTAGGTCCTCCACCAGCTTGGCGTCGCGGGTTACTTTGCTCACGTCCATCCGCAGTTGCTTTGCGATCATGGGGGCTACTGTTTCAAATACCATGTTCATTCCTCCTATTTTTCGTGTGATGCCCTGCCCGTATAGATGAGTGCTGTATCAATCATGCCTGGGGGATGGTTAATTGAATCTGCTTGTCGATGAGGCCTGCCACATTGCCCTTGGCCATCAGCGATGCCTGGCGGATGGCGCAAGCCATGGCATGGCCGTTGCTGGAGCCGTGGGCCTTTACCACCACGCCCTGCACGCCCAGAAGCGGCGCGCCGCCCACCTCGGAATAGTCCATAAGCTTTGCCACCCTGCGGAAGGCGGGCTTGGCGATGAGGCCGCCGATTTTCCCCCGCAGGTCGGATAAAAGCTCCTTTTTGATGATATGCATCAGCGTTCCGGCTACGCCCTCCATGAACTTCAAAATCAGGTTGCCGGAAAAGCCGTCGCATACCATCACATCCGCCTGGTCGCCTGTGATGTCTCTGGCCTCCACGTTGCCAATAAAATTATAGGCAGCCTGTTCCATTACCGGATAGGTGGCCTTCACCAGCGCATTGCCCTTTTCCGCCTCCGCGCCGATGTTCACAAGCCCCACCCGGGGATCATCGATCCCCATCACCTGGTGCATGTAAACGGAGCCCATCAGCCCGAACTGATCCAGCCACTCCGGCTGGCAGTCCACATTGGCGCCGCAATCGATCAGCAGGAAATAGCCTTTACCGTTGGGCATCAGCGGTGCCAGTGCCGGCCGTTCAATGCCGGGGATGCGCCCCAGGCGGAACATGCCGCCCGCCAGGACCGCGCCGGTGGAGCCCGCCGAAACAAAGCCGTCCGCCTCGCCCTCTTTCACGGCCAGCATGCCCATGACGATGCCTGATCCCTTTTTCTGGCGAATGGCCATCACAGGAGCGTCATGGTTGGATATGACCTCCGGCGTCTCAATGATCTTTACACGGCTTGCCACGTTTTTCAGCTTATCCAGGTACGGGGCCATGGCTTCCTGTACCCCGGCAAGCGTCACATGAAGGTCGGGCATGGCACGAAGCGCCTCCGCCGTGCCCTCCACCGCCGCTTTGGGAGCAAAATCACCACCCATGGCATCCACAAAAATACGCATGCGCCTTCGCCCTGCTTTCGTTTGACCAAAATAGAACAGGATGATTGTAGCACACAAGGCGCAATCAATGCAAGCTTGTTGCACGCCGCCCGGAGTAGCCCTGATGGCGGCGCGGCACAGGCCTGCGGGGCGCTATCGGCCTGCGGCGGTTGAAAAGGACGCCAAGGGAAAGCGTTTCCCGCGGGGCAAACGGGGCGGCCGCTTCTTCCAGCGGCTCCAGCCACAGCATGCTTGGCGGCGAGCCGCTTTGCCAGATGGCGGGATGGAGCGACTCCACGCCGCGAAGCGCGATATACTGATAGGCCGAATGGCTCTTTCCGGGACTGCTCCTGAGCACGTGGGGCCAATAGAGCATCTCGCCGATGGCGCGTGTGAACTCCGCGGGGCCGGCATCCTGCATGGCTGCCTCAAATTCCGCCTGCAGCCTGTCCAAAAGCATCTGGTCAAGATCGTGCCCGGTCAGCGTACGGTATGCCTTTTCCACCCTTCGGCGGACGGATTTCAGCAGATCCTGCTGGCTGGTTCCCGCCACGGCCATTACCTGCCTGATGGGCAGGATGCGCAAGCGTATCAGGTTCAGCGCGGAAAGCATCTCCGCCATGGGCATCCCGGCCAGCGTCTGCAGATAGGCCATGCCGTATTCGATCAGCGTAGGCATGTCCACCATGGGCCGTGTGAGCTTTTTTACAGCGGCACGGGCCTTTTGGGCTTCCGGCGTTTCCCGCCAGCCGTAGGCGGCGCGATACAGCTCTTCCCCGGCAGGATATAAAAGGCACACGCCCAGATGCATCTGCGCCCCGGCCCGGGGCACATAGTCATCGCTGTTGAGCACATGGTACAAAGGATAAGCTGCCGGGTCCTGGAGCGCGGCACCCATCATCACCGTTGGGGATGCGAACCCGTAACCGACGATGTTTTCCGGCAGAACGCCGCTCTCCTGGACCAAAAGGTAGGTGAGCACCTGCATCACCGCGGACCCCTGGCTGTGGCCCGCAAGCCAAAGCCTGAAGCGGCTGTCATGCTGCCGGCATTCCTGAAGGATGTGCGCCAGCGCCAGCTTTTCAAGGCCCAGCGCCCGGGCTGTTTCGGGAAAAACAACGCGCTCCGCATTTCCGTCAAACTGCCGCGCCAACTGCAAAAAACCCTGGTGTATGCCGTTTTCGCTGGCAAAGCGGAAATTGGAAAACCAATCGTAAAAGCGGCCGCCTGTGCTGCGAAAGCCTATGGCCACCACATAGCGGCCATCCTGGGCAGCCCTGACCATCATCACGGCCTTGCCCGTATCGCTCTGCTCCCGCTGGCGGATGGCAGAAAATACCTGCCGGACGGGATTCAACTGCCGAAGGCTGGCCCTGGCCCTGTGCACTGCCCACTTGTTGTACAAAAACTGCCGTGTCTCGCTTACAGGCGCCGGGGACACGCCGCCCAGGAGCTTGTTGTCCACCTGAAAGTTGAAATCCGTCCAGCCTGCCCGCATCCAATCGCCGATGCGCAAATCCTGGGCGGTGTGTGAAAGCTCCAGCGACAGGCGCATCAGTTCCTGGGAAAAGGGGGGCCTCAGCCTGCCCCAGGGATCCTGCTCCCAGGGCAGAAAAAAAGGCGCAGTCCGGCTCAAATCCGCATAGGTCAGCCGCCCCCTCACGGGGGCGTTCAACCGCAGGATGGTTCGTTCCTGTGCCATGCGCCGCCTTCTTTCCCATAAAGAAAATCATTGCGCTTATCATACCACGCAGCGGCGGACTGCACAATACGAAGCTTGATATCCTCAGGGCAGGTTAATAAAAAACGGGCAAGGGAATTTTTTGATAAATCCCCCTCCCGCACCGTTCCTTGAAAAACCTGATCGGGAAAATATGCGGCGCCGTTTTGCATCACGGCATAAAGAATACGATGGGATATCCGGTCCGGTCAAAAGAACGCGGCTGAATATTTCATGGTTTATACACTACGATATGGCCTCCAGCTTCAGGGCGACATCCTGCTCATACAAGGGGATTTCAAGCACGGCCCTTCCCTGGATGGAGGGCACTTCAAAGGGCGGCGCGTATACCCCCGTCCGGGGATTATACCATTGGGCACGGTAGCCCCCCGCCGGCAGGCGCAGCGTCAGGTGTTTGAGGGAATTGCCGTTCAAATAGACTGCGTAGGCCTTTCCCGGCAGTGCCAGCCCATGGGCGGATGCCACATGGAATCTGCCTTCGATGAAGGAATCATCAGGCTGCATGGCAATAAAATCAAGACCGTTCATGAAATCATTCAAGTGCTTCAGGTACAGGCGCATCACTTCCCCGTTGTAGTATTGCTCCCCGGGGAAAGCGGTCTGCCCCGTGCCGGTGGGGTCAAGGGTGGCATAGGTGAAATCCAGGTAATTGTATACGCCGAAGCCCTTCATGATATAGGTCCATGCTTCCCTGCGGCGGGCCTCAAAGTCCATTTCCCTGTTCCAGGCCACGATTCCCGAAAGGGTTTCGTCAAAGGCCAGGACGCGGCCGGCATCCCCAAAGGCATCAAGGCCGTTATCCGCCCATTGCTGATAATGGAAATTGAGAATGGAAACATGGGTCAAATCGTAATCCCTGTTGGGATCACATACGGCGATCATGTGTTTTTGAGGAAACCCGCGCTCCAGCTCCCAAATCAAATGTACAAAGTGGTTCTGCCATGCGGCGATATCCTCATACGGCAAATGGGGCGCCGTGGGAAGGGGATTGGGCTCATTGCATATCTCGTAATAGATGTTGTCAAAATCCCGAAGCTCCTGCACGGTGCGCGCGGCCAGCGCCTCCAGCACACTTACCACATCCCGGCGGGCAAGGCTCATGAATGCATGATGGGGGATATCCCCCACGCCGTTTATGTTGTTGAGGGCATTGAGCGGGCATGCCAGCCAGGGGCCGGTATCGTCATCGGAGTACATGTTGCTGAACAGCGTTACTTCCACCAGGATGCCGCGGTTTGACGCCTGACGGCAAAAGTCCTTCAGTCTCTCAAAGTAACCCTCGTTCAGGCAGTTCAAGTCAAACTTGCAGCCTCCGTCATAGCTTCCCGGCACACCGCTGCGGCGCCAGGGGGCGATGTAGCTTTCCGCCGCCGGGGCCAGGGGGTTTTGAAGCCCCAGCTCCGGAAAATACAGGCCATCCTTTGCCTGGTGCCCGGAAAAGCTTCCCGGTTGTTCCCGGTAGAAAAGAAAGGCCCGCGTCAACCGGAAGCCTTTTTCCCTCAGCGCGTCCAGATACCGTACGTAATCAAAATCCAGGTTCAGCACCGCGCCGTAATGCTCGCCGGCGGTAACGGCCGCCAGGGGCTTCCCCCGGAAGAGAAGATAGCGGGGATTGTCCGGATGTCTTTGTACAAAGCCTGCCGCGGTTTCCATTCCATCCTGCCTCCTTCACACAGGCCTTCATCCCTTGACGCTGCCCAATACGATCCCCGTCATGAAATACCGCTGCAAAAAGGGATAGATGCTGAGGATGGGCAGCGCGGCCAGAAAGATCTGCGCGGATTTGGACGTTCTGTCGCTGATAAGCGTCAAAAGGTCCAGGTCCTTTGTGGTCATGTTGGTCATCCGCTGGTCAACGCTGGTAACAATGGTCTGCAGGTAGCTTTGCAGGGGGTAATGCTTGGGATGGTTCATGTAGATGAGCCCGTCGAACCAGGAATTCCAGTGGCCGACGGTGCAAAACATCAGGATCGTGGCAATGGCCGGCATGGCCAGGGGTATCTGCATCCGCCACAGGTTGGTCAGGTGTCCCGCGCCGTCCAGGAAGGCCGATTCTTCGATTTCCCGGGGGAGCTGCCGAAAGAAATTCATCAAAAGCAGCGCGTTGTACACCGGCACCGCGCCGGGGATCACCAGGGCCCAGATGGTATCGATCATACGCATGTTCCTGATCACCATATAGGCGGGGATCAGGCCGCCGCTGAAGAGCATGGTGATGATAAAGAACCATGCGTAAAAGCCCCGCATCCGGAACTCAGACTTCATTCTGGATAGGGGGTAGGCGGTCAGCATGGTGAACAGCATGTTGATGGGCACGCCGACGGCCACCCTTTTGAGCGACACCAGCAGCGAGGCGGTGAACTCGGGTTTGTTCATGACATATTCGTAGGAGCTTAAGGTAAACGCCACCGGCCACAGCTTCACCATTTTCGCCGTGGCGGCCCAACTGCTGCTGAAGGACAGCGCCAGCACGTGCACCAGCGGGAAAAGGCAAAGGAACATCAAAAGCGCCAGGAACAGATAGTTAAAAAGGACGAACAGCCTTCTGCCGGCTGACATCTTGATACCCATGGAAACACCCCTCCGTTTGGCCGTTTGACCGGGCTAGAAAACGCGGTATCCCGTCAGCCTGTAGGCCAGAAAATAGGAGCCGGAGACGAAGATGAACGACACCACGGACCGGAAGATGCCCATGGCCGTAGCCACGCCGAACTGCGCGTCCACAATGCCCATGCGGTAGATCATCGTGTCGATGATGTCGCCTGTGCGGTACACCGCCGGGCTGTAAAGGTTAAAAATCTGGTCAAAGCCGGCGTTGAGCACATTGCCCAGGGCCAGCGTTGTCATGAGCATAACGATGGGCGCTATCCCCGGCAGCGTGATGTGCAGCGTTTGCTTCCAGCGCCCCGCGCCGTCGATGAGGGCCGCCTCATAATAGGTGGGGTCGATGCCGGTCAGCGCGGCCAGGTAGACAATGGTGCCAAACCCGAAATGCTTCCACACATCCGTGATGACCATAATAAAGGGAAACCAGCCCTCATCCGCCAGGAAAAAGACGGGCTTTATGCCTATGGAGGACAGAAACTGGCCCACGATCCCCTGGGAAGGGGAAAGGATGTCGATAACCACGCCGGAAAGAATGATCCAAGAAAGGAAATACGGCATGTAGATCACCGTCTGCACCGTGCGCTTGAAGGGCGAGAAGCGGACCTCGTTGAGCAGCAGGGCAACGCTTACCGGCGCTACAATCCCCGCCACAATCTTCATGGTGGCGATGAATACCGTATTGTACAGCACCTGAAAGGTGCCGGGAAGGTTGATCAGGTATTTAAAGTTGCCAAGCCCCACCCACGGGGAGCCAAAAATGCCCTTGGCAGGAATAAACCTTTGGAAGCCCATCACCAGGCCCAGGATCGGGATATAACAGAAAATGACCACGATCACGATGCCCGGTATCAGCATCAGGTGCAGGGGTATTTCCCGCATGTGTTTTCTGCGCTTAAGGTCCGCCTGCTTTATTTCGGCCTGTATAAGACCCGGCTGCCCCATAGCCGGACCCCCTTTCAATAAGTAATGGCGGAGGCGCGGCCCGATGCGGCCGATCCCGCCCCCGCCATTTGAACGGTTTTCAGGAAACTCTTCCCTAAGGCTGGCTTACTGGATGGTGGCGTACCACTCGTTCACTTCAGCGGTAAGATCCTCGCCGCCGACCTGCAGCCACTGGGAAACGAAGGTGTCAAATTCGTCGATGGCGGCGGTGCCCATGATGATCTTGGTGAAGAACTCGTTTGTCATCTTCTCCATGGTGGAGGACCGCTCGATGGCCACCGGGCCGGGCAGGCCGTAGAACTCGTTGTACTTGATGTTGTCGGACTCGATGATGCCTTTTACCGTAGCCATGCTGCCGTTTTTGTCAAAGCGGATCTTGTAGTTGTCCCAGCCATCCACATCCTTGTCACGGACCCACTTCATGCCGGATTCATAATCATCCTTGGCTGACTGGAGAAGCAGCTTGCCCTCATCGCCCGTATCCAGCGCCGCTTGCACCTGATCGAACATGTCGCGGTTCAGCGTGGGGGGCTCAAAGCCCATAAGGGCGTATTTGAAGGTCTGGATCTCCTTGTAGGTATCGTTCATGGAGGTGATCGCCCATTCCGAGGCGCTGGCGCCATACATGTTTTCAAAGTCCAGGTTGCAGATCTTGATGATCGCTTCGGGGGTCGGGCACTTTTTGCTGACGACGTAGAACTCGTCGATCTTCGCGTTAGCCTGGGAAAGAGCTACTTCCTTCCCGCCGGCCGGAAGCAGCGGATAGCACGCCCAGTCGGAATCGGGGTTCTTCTTCTTCAGGTCCAGGAAGGGCCACGCCGGATTCCAGAACTGGCCGATCTCGATGCCCACCTTTTCGCTGACAATGTCTTCCACGATCTTGCCCTCGTCCTTGACGGCAAATTCCTGATCCAGGATGCCGCGGCCGTACAGATCCTGCATCGTTTTCAGCGCGGCCTTCATTTCGGGCTGGATGCTCCCGTTCACCAGCTTGCCATCCGCGTCCTTGACCCACAGGTCCTTGTAGGCATGGAGCATGTTGAACAGGCCGCGGGCGTCGCCCACATTGCCGTTGAGGTTCTTGTTGATAGCGATGCCATAGGTGTCGTC